>NZ_JBQKJP010000032.1:0-35185 GCF_052117205.1 Candidatus Agathobaculum pullicola
TGGAGAAGCACCAGTTATGCCTCACTGCATAAAAAGCGGCCAGCAACCTACAGGCTGCCGGCCGGGAAAACTTTATACTTTTTCACTGTCCTCTTGACGGGTAGCGGTTCACGGTAAAGGCTCTGGGGGCGGTCGCCCCGATTCTTCCTGGACTTGTGGTTCAGGTAGTTCGGGGTGAAGGTCTTTCGGGTCAGCACATCCCCGCAATGACGCTCATTGCGAAGAACCTGAACAATGGAATTGGAGGTCCATTTGATATTTCCCAGGTAGGTCTTACGGCCCAGCTCGGTAAGCGCCGCCGCGATGTCGCTGGTGGAGTAGCCGTACAGATACATGTAGAAGATGAGCTTCACCGTAGGCGCTTCCTCCGGGTTGACCACCAGGTTTCCATCCCCGTCGTGAGAATAGCCCAGCAGCTTGGGCGTCAAAGGCAAGCCGCCGTCCAGCCGCATCCGCAGGGAGGTTTCCATGCTCCGGCTGCGGATATGGGACTCCTCCTGCGCCATGGTGGCCTGAAAGGAAAGCGCCATCTGGGAATCATCCTTAAGGGAAAAGATACATTCGCTCTCGAAAAACACGCCCACCGGGCTGGGCAGTTCCGCCAGCATCCGGACCATGCTGATGCAGTCCACCACATTCCGGGCAAAACGGGACACGCTTTTGGTGATGATCATGTCGATTTTACCGCTGCGGCAGTCAGTCATCATGGCATTAAACTCGTCCCGATGGACGAGGGAAGTCCCACTAATGCCCTCATCGGCATAGATTTTAACCAGCGTCCAATTGGGGTGATGCAGGACGAAATCCTCATAGTATTTCTTCTGCAGCTCATAGGAGGATGTCTGCTGGACATTGTCCGTGGAAACACGGGCATACACGGCGACTCGTTGCGGAATATCGTTGTCGTAGTAGTCGATAGGCTTCTTGGCAGGGATGAATTCGTAGTTCTCCGGGTCAACCTTTGTGTTGATCCGGCGGCGGACCCGTTCCTTTCGTTCTGCAAGCCGATTGCGGGTGGCCTTGTCAATCATGCAGCATTTCCCTCCCAGGCTGGTGATCGGGGAGGATCGTCCAATCAGGACCGGGCAGAAAATACGGATCATGGAGATCCTCCCGGTAGTAGGAAGCCATTGTGTAGATATCCTCCGAAACAAAGTAAATGCCCACCGGCTTTGGCAGCGCCGCAAGAAGCCGGGCACAGAAAGAGAGCTCCGATAGTTTCTTGGAAATATTGCTTGCCTTCTGGGTGATCACCAGATCTACCTTGCCCTCATAGCAATCTTGCAGGAGTCTCGCCCATTCTGGAGCGTTTTCCATGTTCGGTGCGGTGCTTCCCTCATCCACATAGAAACCGACAAATTCCCAGTTCGGACAAAGAGCCAGCGTGTCCAAAAACTGCTTTTTGTGGGCGGAGAGATAATCCTCATAGCGGGTTTGGTTGAAGTAGCGAATGTATACCGCCACCCGGTGATGGTTTTTCGGAAGCGGGCGCTCCCGCCGAATGCCTTTTAACCAGGCACGATGCTCTGCCAAAAGCGCATTCTTTTCCGCCTCTCCTTCCAGCAGAAAATCAAAGGACGGCATGATCTCCTGCTCCATTGCTTCGCCCTTTATTGCCAGCTCTTCCATATGTGCTCCCCCTGCGAATGTTCTTACGGGCTATTATAGCGGCCACAGACTATAAATAAAATCGACCAGAGGTCAACAACTTGACTCCTGGTCGATGAACGAGAAAAAAAGATTCAGATTACAATGACTTCCGGCGAGCTGCAAACCCATTTCTACCCCAAGACGAGCCCCATTGAGTCTTCTGCACCATATATGTACGATGAAGATAGTGAGATCGCAGTATTTTGCCACTCGGCTTTATCCTATCCAGGATGTACTGCCATCCGTGCTACTCCTGAAAACGAAATGTGCATTGACATTATGTGATATAACACATATAATGAACATAGAGAGAAGGCGGTGGGTATGGAAAACTTCTCGGCAAAATACTACGAAACGACAGACGGTACTTAACCAGCTTAAAATTGCATTCTAATAGACTATTCGAAGTGGAAGGAATGGTTATCGGCATGGACAATAGCATTGAAAAAAAGCGAATTGAGGGCGAAGAAGATCTCATTTCAACGATTAAAGTGGCAACTGCGGCTCTCCCTCTTATCTTCACAATTGCAGAAAAACTATCTAAGCAACATGGATTTATCCACGATAGCGTACCTGCTCGTTTCGGGGACAAAACTGGACGATTAGTTTGGGATTACATATTATACAATGAGATTACATTTGATAGTGAGGACGGAAAAATAATTAGCCTTTTCACATCTCTTTCTGATGCAGAAACGAAGAAGCGCTGGGATGTTTTAGTCGACAAGTATGGGTTATAACATTAGACAGACATTATCGAGCGGACTACCAGCAGAGGAAGGAGGATTGACCTATGGGCAAGAATTTTCGTGAAACTCTGAATGAACAGCTCCGAGATCCCGCATTCAAAGCCGAGTGGGATGCCCTCGAACCGGAGCGTCAGATCATGAGAGCGATTCTGGAAGGGCGCGATGAACAGTCGCTGACGCAAAAGCAGCTGGCGGAAGTGACTGGTATCGCCCAGGCAGACATCAGCCGTTTCGAAAACGGAACCGGCAATCCGTCTCTCCGCACCCTGAAAAGACTGGCGGATGGCCTGGGGATGCGTCTCAAAGTGGAGTTCGTCCCCAAAAAACCAACTGCATAAGAAAAGCGGCGGGCCTTTGGAACACTCCTCGGCTCGCCGCTTTAATCGTTGTCTTCTCTTCTGGTCATGGTGGATTTCACTTCCCGGACGATTTTCAGGATGGAATCCAGTTCCTTGGGGGAGCAATCGGCCAACAGCTCGTCAAACTCACTTTGGTAGAGGCTCCGCACCTCCGGCACATCGGGCCGAAGCAGGGAGTCCGCTGACACCTGAAGCGCCTCGATGATCCGGATGAAGGACTCCAGTTTCATATTGGTCTTTCCCGTTTCAATAGCGCTGACATGAGGCAGGGAGATATTGGCCTTGGCTGCAAGATCTGCCTGGCTCATCCGCCGGCCGACTCGCGCCTCCCGAATGCGGGAGCCAATCAGCTGACGCTCGTTCAAACCATGTTCCTCCATCGGCTCCCCCCCTTTTTGAAATATATTCTCCAGTTAATCTATTTCTAAGAGTATATCAACTTGGGGTGAAATTGATATAAGGCAAAGGCGATGATATAAGCCAGACACTATAATAAGGCTACAATTTTTTTGGAGGTCTTATTATGAGTCTTGACTACAAAGCCATTGGCAAACACATCCGCGAAGCCCGTCGCCGCAACCATCTCTCCCAGGCAATGCTCGCCGAGGCGGTGGACAAAACCCCCTCTTACATCAGTTACATAGAGAGCGGCCTCAAAAGTATGAGCCTGGACACCTTTGTTCTCATCGCCAATGCCCTCGGCGTATCGCCGGAAAGGTTGTTGATGGAGCAGATCACCGACACGGAACGGTGCGCCAGTGAGGAGATCACCTTGCTCCTCTCAGATTGCACCATCTGTGAGGCTCTCATTCTGCTGGACATGATGAAAGCCTTAAAGACAGCTCTGCGAGAACACCGGGAGAAGTGCATCGATTCGGATGCTTCCGATTTTACATTCCTGCTCTGAGAAAACAATCGACCGGAAGTCATGTGCTTTGACTGCCGGTCGATTTTTGCCTGTAAAAGTGTATATGTTTTTGGGAAAGTGAATATGTTTTCGAAAAGTCCAGGATATGGGCCTCCAAAGTTGGTATAATGGAGGGCGAAAGGTGGGATAGTCCATGATCTACTACACGGGCGATATCCACGGGAACCCTCGTGAGATCGTACAGTTCTGTGACCGGCACAAGCTGACCGAGCAGGACACCCTCGTCCTTCTGGGGGATGTGGGGGCCAATTATTTCCTGAACGGGCGGGATGCCGAGATGAAGCAGCTTTTGACACAGGTGAAACCCACGCTCCTGTGCATCCACGGCAATCATGAGGTTCGCCCATCTACCCTGCCATCCTACCAGACCAAGGAATGGAACGGCGGAACGGTCTGGGTGGAGGAGACCTACCCCCGCCTGCTGTTCGCTGCTGATGGGGAGATATTTCATCTGGAGGGTCTTTGCCATCTGGTAATCGGCGGGGCTTACAGCGTGGACAAGTTTTACCGGCTGGACAGAGGATATGGCTGGTGGCCGGACGAGCAGCCTTCTCAGGAGATCAAGGAGAAGGTCATCCGGACGCTGGATGCCTGCGGCTGGCAGGTGGATACCGTTCTCTCCCACACCTGCCCCTATCGGTATGAGCCGCGGGAAGCATTCCTCCCCATGATCGACCAGAGCACCGTGGATGCCTCTACCGAGGAGTGGCTGGAGGAGATCGAGAGGAAGCTGCAATACAATCACTGGTTCTGCGGCCACTGGCATATCAACAAGCGCATCGACCGGATGCACTTCCTCTTCCACAGTGTGGAGGCGGCGCCGCAGCTCCTGTCGGGAGATAGCATACGATGACAGAGGAAGAAAAAACGGAACGGGAGGCTTGCTTTGCCGCAATCCGTGAAACCGTCCAGAGGCTCTCCCGCCTGATGGATACCGCATACCAGCAATACAGTCAATTGGTGGAACAGGTGGTGAAGGACAGGATCACCGGGGAGCAGGAGATCGAGCGGATCATGGACGGCCTTATGGACTTCGGGGATGACCAGAGATTCCTTGCTCTGTACAAGGCCCTTTGCCGCCATGTCTATGACAAACATCCTACTCTTGTGAGAGAACACATTGCTCTCTTCCGAACCCAATTTGAGGAGAGAGCGGACGAGGAAACGCAACAAGCACAAGGAGGTGAACGCCATGAAGGCACCGGAGATTAAGCACTATATCAGCTGGCTGGGCCGGGTGGGATACCGAAACATCGACTGCTCTTTCTCCTACGACGAGGCATCCTATGGGGCCATCGACCGGATCTTCCGGCTGCTCTACCGGCTGGAACCTGACCCGGAGCACAACAGCTGGGAGCTTTGGCTTCGTGCCGAGCGGGGAACCATCGAGGACTTCGGCAGTTTTGAGGATCTACGGGAGGATGGGCAGGTGGAGAGCTACGAGGAATTTGAAGCCTGGTGGCGTTCCGAGTTCCCGGAGGAGGTGGAGTGGTTCCACTTTTCCGCCGGTGAAGATCAGAAGATCGGATACCGGGCGGTATTCCTGAGCCATAACCATGTGCTGGAGGTGGACTGCCGCAAAGAGAGATCTTTCCCCCATGACATCTCCCCATTTACCTCCTGGCTGGAGGAAGCCGTGCGGGACGCCGTGCAGGCGGTGGAGGATGGCAGCTATCCGAAGCTGGTGGAGCGGAATCTGCCCGTCTGGCATCGGACGGGAACCGTCCTGCGCCGGGATCTGTGGAAGGTCTTTCCCGAATGGAAAGAGAAGTTCTTCCAGAATATCTCCCGGCAGGAGGTGGATGAGTTTCTTGCCTCGGCGGCAGGCTATCCCCTGGAAGCAAACAGAAGACTCCCGTCCATGACCGCAAACGACTTCTATCATGCCTGCGCTCTGGGCTACCGGGCCATGGGATATGCCGGAACGGAGAAACCGGACAAGGAGCAGTACCTTCTCCACGCGGATGGGCGGGACGAGGGCCTGTCCAAATTGGACGGGAATTCCCCCGATGCCTTTGATCGCTGGCTGAAAGAGCGGCCACGCATCGGCCACCCCTGGGAGGTATGCCGGGGCGGCAACAGCACCCACATCGACTGCATCGTGTGCCGGGATGAGCATGGTTACTATCTGGCGGTGGCCGGTCTTGCGGAGACCCGGACGGTGGAGGCCATCCACTTCTTCCTCGCACTCCATCGGGCAGACATTCCCGTATGTATCCGCAATGCTGAGGAATTGAAGGCCCGCCTGACCGGAGAGGAGCCCATCGGCATCGTGCCGGAAGGAGTTCTTCCCGCCTACTGCCACGCCTGGTTCCCAGGCGAGCGTATCGTCGATTTTATGAATCTGCCCCTTGAGCGCCGGGACGAACTTGCAAACTACTGCCGGTGGCAGCCAATCCCGGTTCCCCGGTTGAAGAAGGACGGTGAATCCCCATGATTTTCTTTACCTCTGACCTGCATCTCGGTCACGAGAACTGCATCCGGCTTTGCAACCGGCCCTTCTCCAGCATTGAGGAGATGGACGAAACCCTCATCGAAAACTGGAACCGCAAGGTCACAGGGAAGGATACCGTCTATATCCTCGGCGACCTCATCTACCGGAGCAAAAAGCCGCCGGAGGAATACCTGCGGCGGCTGCGGGGAAAGAAGCATCTCATCCTTGAGAATCACGACCGGGGATGGGTCCAGAATTGTCAGACGGAGCGATTCTTTGAAAGCGTGAGCAATCTGCTGTATATCACGGACGGAAAGCGGCAGTACACCCTCTGCCACTACCCCATGATGTCCTGGCCGCATATCATGCGGTGCTACATGGTCTTTGGTCACATCCACGGAAATACCGATGCGGACTACTGGCCGCTCATTCAGGCAAACGAGCGGATGCTGAATGCCGGGGTGGATGTCAATCGCTTCGAGCCGGTCACCTTCGAGGAGATGGAAGCCAACAATCTCCTGCATAAAGGCCAGCAGAAAGCGGAACCGGAGGTGCAGCCGTGAAAAGAAGAAAGGGATTTTATGAGGCGGAACCTCTGGCCAGTTCCATCGCTCGTCGAGACTGGCAGCACACGCTGGAGCGAGCCGAGGAAAGCGGCCTGCCACTCCAATCCCGAAAGGGGAACACAGGACTGCTGTTTCCGGCAAGAATCCTTGCCCCCGTTTGGGAGGAAGGACTGCGGCATATCATTCTGGCGGCGATTCGGTACAGTATGGGACGGCACACCTATATGCCCAGCATCGCTGTGGATTTCACCTGCCGGAATCTGAGCTGCCTGGACGAGAGCACCCGTTCCGCCGCTGCGGCGGAGATTCAATATCATCTGAACCGATATGGAGAACAGGAGCCATATCCCCGGCTGTGGAACAGTCTCAGCCGACTGCTCATATCTGAAGAAATCGGACAAGAGGACAGGAGGAAGGAAACAATGCCGATTTTACAATCACTGGAAAGCATGGAGCGCATCTCACGTCAGGCGCTGGCAGCTGATCTGGATTCCGTGTTGGAACGGGTAAGCCGTGAAAACATCGGGCTGGTGATCACCGATGAAGGGAAGGATGATCTTGTCCTCTGTCCGGCCTCCTGGTTCGATTTCGACTATGTGGATGACTTTGGCTGTGTCATCAACTGTGCCCTCCGCTATGCCATGCGAACGGAAGATGAGGAGAGCGAAGCGGTCGTCCGATATGCCCGATGTCACTACCGCCTGTTCGATGAAAAGACGCTGTCGGTGGCCGTGGCCGATCTGGAGCGGGAACTGGAAGAACCGATGGAGCCTCTCAAGAAGCCGCAGGTCTGGAAAGAACTTCTGGAGTTGTTTCAGCAGCGGCTTGCTGAGCTCCGGCAGGAAGATTCAAATGGAGATGAAAAATCCAATGGATGAGAAGAAGTACGAAATTGTGGAGATTCAAGTGGATGCGGATGTGTTGGAAGAACTGAAAACAGTGATAGCACCACTTGGTCTGACACCGGAAATGCTGATCGTGCGTTTCTTTGAATTCTGCACCGATCCTGCCACGCAGGAAGAGGCCGTTTCGCTGCTTCTGAAATGGAAAGCTGAGTTGGAAGCGGAGAGCTACGAACCCCGAGGTGATTTCTGATGCTGTCCAAGAAAACCTTCTGCGAAGCCCTGCGGAAGATCCAAGCCCAGAGGAAAAGAGACGCACAATTCAGTGAGGCGCTCAATCTGGTGGGCGATGGTCATTTCGTTTTTGAGGGCGGGCCGCAGCTTCTTTCCGCCTTACTGAATGTGTTGGAGGAAGCGGTCAACGACAAGTACGACTACATCAGCTGGTGGATTTACGATGCCGCTCCGGACTATGAGGTCTGGACCGAAGACGAAAAAACCAAATGGTGTCTGAAGGAGCCGGAAGCCCTATATGATTTCATCCGGGATGAATGTCAGGGCTAAGCGGCATCTCCTTCTCATATCGGAACCTTGGTGCTGAGAAATGAAACATTACCATAATGAAGATTATATGTTGCAGTTATCCCCTGAAGACAAGGAAAGATTTGAGCAGATTTTTCTTGCTCTTTGTATCCGAGAATCCCAGGAAAAAAGCCGTGGGGGAAGTATACCAATCAATTATTACAGGCTGAGTAATGAACACCTCTTTCCCGATATGCCGCAGGATGAAGATGCCCTTGAGGGAGAAGAAGGGCTGACGCGATTCACCGATGGCTGTCAGAAGCTGAAGAAGTATGAATAGGCGGATATCTTTTTTGGTCTTACACTAAAATCCCCCTTCGGCAGAAAATCCGCCAAGTCCCAGCCGAAAAAAAGAAAAAATAAGCGGCGCTGACCCGCAAAGCCTTGCAAATAAAGGGTTTTCGCAAACATCTTTATTGGTCTTACACTCCATTAAAAAGCACTGATTTCGAGAGAAATCAGTGCTTTTATTTGTCGAGAAACCCGGTTCATTTGTCAAGCATGAACCGGGTTTTTCGACAGACTGAGCCGGGATACATCAATTTATGATGCATCCCGGCTCTTTCTCTTTCCTTTGACACGAAATGCTGTCAATATTTCGTCCGAGCACCTTCATGCGCTCATGAAGGCATTGCAAAGGCAATTACTGCACCTTTGCGCCACTCAGCTGCTTCTTGGACTCATAACCGAACAGGGTAACCAGAACAAAACCAGCCACAGCAGCCACACCACAAGTGATGAGAAGCTCTTGGAAACCCGGCCCCATATAAATCGGAAGCGTCAAAACCGACTGCATCGCAAAAGATCTTGCAGCGCCGCCCGTTGCGCCAATGATTGCACCGCCAATGCCGCCCACAATGCTGGTGAACAGCAGTGTTTTACGATACGGAACCAACACGCCGAACAGCGCAGGGGAAGTCTCGCCGCAGATTGCGGAAATTGCTGCGCCAAAAGCCAGAACCTTCAGTTTCTTATCCTTCGCACGCAGCCATGTGGCCAGCGATACACCCATTACGGCGAATGCAGCCGGTGCGACCAACGACAAAATGGTGTCCGATCCGGTGGTTGCAATGTTGTTGATTGCAATCGGGATCAGGCCCCAGTGCAAGCCCAGCGATACCATGGGCTGAATCAGCGCGCCCAGAATGATGCCGGCCACAACAGGGCTGATCTGATACAGCAGATTGTATCCCGAAGCAATACCGTTGGAAATAGTGGAACCAATGGGGCCCAGAATAAACAGGGTCAGCGGAACCAAAATCACCAGCGAAAACAGCGGCCCCAGAATCCCTTCCAGCAGTTCCGGAAGCACTTTCTTCTCCAGTTTTTCTAAGTAGATTAAGCAGAAAATAGCAAGAAGCATCGGGATGATGCTGGAAGAATAGGTGACATTCGGCACCTTCCAACCCAAAAAGGTTAATCCATCGCCTGCAATCGCCGCCACAATGGTAGGATGCACGGTGAATAATGCTACAGTAACCGAGGCGAAAATATTGACATTGAACTTTCGGCTCGCGGAAAAAGCCAAGAACACAGGCAGATAGTAGAAAAACGCATCTGCAATATTATATAGCACGATGTAAGTACCGCCCTCTGCCGAAAGCACCCCCATCGAGCTCAGCATGGCCAAAATACCCTTTAACAGACCGACAGTGGTCATCAGGGGTAACAGCGGAGAAAAAATATCGCAAATAATGTTCAGCACTTTCTCCAGCAGGTTATTCTTTTTTTCCTGAGTCGTGGTTTCCGGTGTTGCTGCAAGATTTTCCATTCTGCTGTCCTCCTTTTACGCTTTATCCAAGCCACATTCGGCCACTGCCTTTTTGCAGTAATCCAGACATTCCTGCACATCCTGCGGCAGCAGACGCCCATCTTTCACGCAGCGCTGTGCTTCTTCTTCCACCAGTTTCATGTAATGCTCTGCCGAGCCATAAAGCTCAACCGCCTTCTCCTTGCTGTACGGCTCTACATATCCGAAAAGGCTTGCGCCAAAGGCATTTTCCGGTGCGGAAGGCTCACAGACAGGGTGGTACACGGCAAGCGGATACACGATCATCGGCAAGCGCCAGCCACCCACGGCATTGCCGGTGGCGTCCGTCCAGTTTTTCAGATCCGGATCTGCTTCAATGCGCGGCAAAACCATCGGGGCGACGCCTTCGCGCACCCAGCGATACAGGGAGTCCAGCGCGCTGTGGAACACCAGATGATACGGGAAATCGTTCGGGTGATTTTCCACGCCGGGATATTGGAAGGAAATGCCGCATTTCTCCAAATCCGCATCATCCCGGTAACAATCCAGCAGAGAACCTTGCGAGTCATGGGTCGCGCCGGCGATATCATAGACGCGATATTGAAAGTCCGGCTTGTCGCTGTTGCGTCCGCGCAGCGCATAGTTGCCCCAAAGCTGATTCTCGCTTTCGGTATGCACATCGACAAACGGTTCTGTGATTTTTTCCAGCTTCTCGGTGAGCGCTTCACCAGTGGGGCCATAGGACTGGTTCAGATCCGGCATCAGGCTTACCGCGCTGCCGCAAGAGAAATAACCGTCAAAATAGCTGTTTTCCTTTTCCTTGCTATAGGCGAAGGTCTTCAAAAACCGGTTCATATATCCGCCCGACTGCGACCAGCCCGCGAGATACTGATAATATTTCCCGTAACCCTGCAGCAGCTCATTATCCGGCACTCTTAGGTAATCCGCCAGATCCATCAGCATATCCCAGAACAGGCCGTCCTCTGTATCAGCAGAAGAGGCGCCTGCCAAATTCCCCAAGAACTTGACTTCCGCACCATCCGGGCTCTGATCGGTAAAGTCCCATGTGAGTTCTCCGTAGCGCTCATTATTGAATTGTTTTAACGCCTTGAGCACGTTGGGCTTGCTGGTGATGCCAATATAGATATCGCGGTGACCCATCATATAATCCTGCGTTAAATACCACACGCGGTCCACATCAAAATTGCTCGTGGAATTGAGGATTTCCACCACAACATTGCCGCTGAAACCTGCCGGGTCAACCGGTCGCCGTACCACCATACGATTCACATACGGAACATCTGCATATTTGATTGCAGCTTTCCCGTCTTCCCAGTGATAGACATTCGCCGTTCCATAGAGGAAATACTCTTTTTCCTCATAGCCGTTTTCACGAAATTGGGGGTTCTTTGTGGCCGCTTCAAACGTATAAGAATGTTCCGAAACAGGGATCTCTCTTATTTTATTGATCATAACATTTCCTCCCAATCAAATATTCGCTTGTTTTTCATGCTCACCGCAAAAGCAGTTCTACCGCCCGATTCCAGTCTTTCAGCTTGTGCTGTCTTTCTTCCTCCGGCATTTTCGGCGTATAACGAACCTTTTGCCTCTGTGCAAACAGTTTTTCTTTCTCATATAAGCCCACACTGATGCCAGCCAGATAGGCTGCTCCCAACGCTGACAACTCCTCCACATCCGAGATTGCTACCGTCAGCTGGGAGATATCGCTTTGCCTCTGCATCAAATATCCGTTTTGCGTAGGGCCGCCATCCGCGCCCAGCTCTTGGATTGTCAACCCGCTGTCTTTGTTCATGGCATCCAGTACCGCTTGGATTTGCAGCACAATGCTGTCTAGAGCCGCACGGATGATCTCGTTTCTTCCGGTCGTGCGCGTCATGCCATAAAGCATCCCTTTGGCTTCGTCATTCCAATAAGGGGCAGATAAGCCGGAAAACGCCGGCACCAGCACGGTACGGTCCTGCGGATTGGCCGCTTTTGCCGCCGCCTCCGTCTCCCCCGGGGATTGGATCAGCTGCAAATCATCCTTCAGCCATGTGATGACCGCGCCTGTATAATTGATGTTGCCTTCCAGCACGTAGTTTACCTTGCCATCTATGCCCCAAGCCAGAGAAGTGGCCAAACCATGCCGGCTGGCGATACAGTTTTCGCCCGTATTCATCATAATGGACGAGCCGGTGCCATACGTGGTTTTTATCATACCACAGCTGTGACACCCTTGTCCAAACAGGGCTGCATGGGAGTCGCCCATCGCGCTGTGAATCGGCACCTTGTTTGGCAGCAAGCCATCCAAATCGGTCATACCGAACAGACTGTTGCTGTCGCAAACCGTTGGCAGACATTCGACGGGAATGTCAAAAATCCGGCAGATTTCCTCGCTCCACTGCAAGGTATGCAAGTCGAACAGCTGGGTTCTGGACGCATTGGAATAATCGGTTTTCCACTGTTCTCCGTTCGTGAGCCGGTAAATCAACCAGCTGTCTATCGTGCCCAAGCAAATCTCCGCCGTGTCCGGCAGATCTTCGGTGTTTTGCAGCAGCCACGCCATTTTTGCTGCCGGAAAGTACGGGGACAGCGGCAGTCCCGTCTTTTTCTCGATTTGTTCGCCATACGCTTTTTTCTGATGCGCAATCTCCTTGGCTCTGGCGCATTGCCACACAACGGCAAGGTTTAAGGGCTGCCCCTGCCGATTCCAAATCGCAGTCGTTTCCCTTTGGTTACTGATGCCTACGGCGCAGATATCCTCTTTGCAGATACCGGTTCGCTCCACCACATCTTTGGCGGAGGCAATCACACTTTGATAGATTTCCTCCAGATCATGCGAGACCCATCCCTGCGAATTGATAATTTGCCGGTGAGGGCGGTCTGCCCGCCCCACCATACGACCGTTTTCGTCCGTCAGGATGGCTTTGGTCCCCTGCGTGCTCTGATCAATGCCCAGTATGTAGCCCATGGATCATTCCTCCGCAAGCGCTTTTTTTACCGTGCACGCAATGCCTTCTGCATCCATACCGTAATAATGGAATACCTCTTTATTGGTGCCCGGAACCAAATGGGCATCCGGCAAAGCAATCTGACAGACCTTGGTCGGATGCTTGGCGGCGGTCACCTGAGATACCAGGCTGCCCAGTCCGCCAAACACGGAGTGCTCTTCGATGGTTACCAGCAATTTGGATGCCTTGGCGCACTGAAGCACCGTCTTTTCATCCAGCGGCTTTAAGCAGTACATATCCACAACGCCGGCATGAATGCCTTCTGCTTTCAGGATTTCCGCCGCCTTCACCGCATAAGGCACCATCTCGCCGCAGGCAATCAGCGTCACATCTGCACCACCGGAAATAACATTTGCTTTGTCCAGCTCAAACGCCATGGTTTCATCATACACATCCTCGGTCGCAGAGCGGCTCACCCGCACATAAGCCGGTTTTTCATCCTGCAGCAGCGCTTTCATCAGCTTCGCTGTCTGGAACCGGTCGCTGGGCAGATACACCCGCATATCCGGCAGCGCGCACATCGCCGCGATATCCTGACAGGAGTGGTGGCTCATACCCAGAGCGCCGTAGCTTACGCCTCCGCTGACACCCACCAAGGTGACATTGGTGTTGCTATAGGCCACATCAATTTTTGCCTGCTCATAGCTTCTGGTGGACAAAAAGCAGGCCGGAGAAACCGCAAAGGCTTTTTTGCCGCATGCTGCAAGGCCGGCCGAAACCGAAACCAGATTCTGTTCCGCAATGCCCAGCTCCACAAACTGTTCCGGAAATTCCTTGGCAAACGGTGTCATGGATGCAGAACCCCGGGAATCTGTGCAAAGCACCACGATATCCTTGTCTGTTTTGGCCGCCTCCAGCAACGTTTCGCAAATGGCCTGCCTGTTGGTTATGTTATTCACCTTGCAGCACCTCCTCTATTTCCTTCACTGCCTGCTGATATTGCTCCTCCGTCATCACGCCGTGATGCCAGGAAATCTGGTTTTCCATGAAGGACACGCCCTTGCCTTTCACGGTGTTCGCAATGATAGCGGTAGGCTTTCCTTTGTATGTGGCAGCCTGCTCGTATGCAGCCTGTAACTGGCCGCAGTTGTTGCCGTCCTGCACCACAATAACATGCCATCCAAAATCCCGGAACTTATCCGCGAGGCTTGCGCTATTCATCACTTGTTCGGTTGTGCCGCTGATTTGCAGACGGTTGAGATCCACCGTGGCGCAGAGATTATCCAGATGATAATGACCGGCAGCCATCATGCCTTCGTAATTGGAGCCTTCCGCCATTTCGCCATCCCCCAGCACCACATAAGTGCGGTAAGCGCGCTGATCCATTTTTGCTGCGAGCGCCATGCCTACGCCAACCGACAATCCATGTCCCAGCGAGCCGGAGTTCATTTCCACTCCGGGCACCTCCATGTTGGGATGCCCGATATAACGGCTTTGATATTGACTGAACGTTTTGATTGCTTCTTCCTTATTGAAAAAGCCCTTTTCTCCCAGAACACAGTACAGTGCATCCGCACAGTGCCCTTTGCTCAGAAGGAACCGGTCCCGGTCAGGGTCCTTTGCCTGCTGTGGAGATACGTTCATCACACCAAAATACAGGGTGGTCAAAATATCAACGACGCTCAAATCGCCACCCACATGGCCTGCGCGGGAGAGATGCACCATTTCGATGATATCCCTGCGCATTTCATAAGACTTTCTTGTCAGTGCGTCCATCTTGTCTCCTCCGTTTTCGCGATTAGTAAATGGTGAAGCCGCCGTCAACTACCAGATCTTCACCGGTTATCATGTTGGATTCCTTGCAGGAGAGGAACAGGACCGCCGCCGCAATTTCATCGGTTTCCGCAAAGCGATGCGCCGGAATCTTCTCGATCATATCGGTTTTCACCTTGCCCTGCCATGCCTTTTCACCCATGTAAGTATTGACTACGGTCGGCGCCACGCCATTGACATTGATGCCGTATTCCGCCCATTCCAACGCGCAAACCTTGATCATTCCAACCAGAGCAGCCTTGCTCATCGTGTAGCCCACGTGCTTGTTGATGGCGATGAAATCCGCCTGCGAGGTGATGCAGACGATCTTTCCGCCCTTGCCTTGCTTGATCATCTGATTGGCAACACCCTGACATACGCGGAACACGCCAACCGCATTGATGGCGATATGCTTTTCAATCGTGCTGATCTCAATATCCGTAGCGCGGTACAGATCGACAAATCCCGGCATTGCGGCCAGAATATTGACCTCACCAAAAGCCTCGACCACCTTTGCCATCATCGCATCTACGCTTTCCTGCTGCGTGACATCGCACTTAACGCCGATGGTCTTCACCTCAAACTCCTTGGCGATGACTTCCGCGACTTCCGGGCAGTTTTCCTTGCAGTCCACAATGGCAACATTTGCACCCTTCTTTGCGTACATCCGTGCAGTGGCCTCACCGATGCCGCCGGCACCGCCTACAACAATTGCATTTTTTCCGGTAAGATCAAAATCGCCTGTTACTTTCTCGTACTGAATCATTTCATTTCCCTCCTGAACATTTAGCTTATTCGTTTCTGTAATTCAGATTTTATAACTAAATATTTATATTGTAAACCCTAAATATTCAACATTCTTTTCGCCTGTTTTTTATGCACTCTTCACAATCCATCTCCATCTTTAGTAAATTTAATCTCCATTTTATACGATTATTCAAGCATTTTTACATCTTTTCAAGTTTTTGGTAGTGCTAATCTCGCAAAAACTGTTTACTAAATATTTTTCATCCGTTTATTTTTTTCTTGACGAATTATGGAATTTTATTTATACTGAAATAAAACAATGTACACATTTTTATATTTGGGAGTACCACCTATGACGAACAAAGAAATTGCCCGCAAATTAGGAATATCACCTGCCGCTCTTTCCCTGATTATCAATCACAAACCCGGCGTATCGGATAGCACGCGCGAAAGGGTATTGACACAACTGGAAGAAATGGGCTGCGGCGCACTGGTCAAGAAAACCCCCTCCTCCCCAAGTAATAATCTGTGTTTTATTATCTATAAACGCCACGGCGAAATTCTGGATCTGCACCCTTTTTTTCTCCTGTTGATGGAAAGCATCGAAAATCATGCCCGCTCCTGCGGCTACAGCATTTTGCTATATACCATTGACAAACGGCATCCGATGGAACCGCAAATCGAACATCTCAGCAGTTTGGATTGCCAAGGCGCCATTCTTTTTGCGACCGAAATGCAGGATGAAGATATGGCAGTTTTTCAGAGTCTTCGTATCCCTGTTGTCGGTATGGATAACGACTTCACCAGACTGTCCTGCAACACCATCGCTATCAACAATCAGATGGGGGCATTTCAAGCGGTTGAATATCTGACCAAGCTGGGACATACCCGTATCGGTTACTTACGGGGCCATATCCGCATCAGCAGCTTTATGGAGCGCCAATCTGGATATGAAAGCGCGCTGGCCTATTTCGGTTTGGGTTTTCAGGATTCTGATATCATCACGCTGCATTACACAGAGGAGAGCAGCTACCGAGATATGAAGTATTATTTGGAACATTCGCGTTCCTCCCCGCTGCCTACTGCGTTTGTTTCAGATGATGATACCATTGCGGTAGGGGCATTGCGCGCCCTGACCGAGCAAGGGTACCGCGTTCCGGAAGATATCTCCATTATTGGTTTCAACGACCGCCCTACGTGCGAAGTCACCGTGCCGCCATTGACATCCATCAACGTCTCCAAATCTGCACTGGCCAAAGAATCTGTGGATGAACTGCTCCGGCTCATACAAAGTCAGCCGCAGAACAACGCTGAACCTCGCTCTCGGAAAATCCGCATCGGAACCAAGCTGGTGATACGCCAGTCTGTCAGCTGCATTCAGCAAACACCGGTGCATACACTGTAAAATATTCTTTCTAACGCTGTGAGTGCATCGATAAAAAACGGTGTGGTTTCATCAACCACACCGTTTTTCCGTTCAAATTATAGTTACAAAGCCAAACAATATCTCATCTCGCTTCACCGTCTATCCATGGAAATTTTTTTGAACAACCCACCGCAGCCGTCTTCTATATCCCTCCATGTGGCCTCAAAGTCCCGGGTGTACCAAGGATCCGCAACTTCCCTGCCGGGATACTCTGTATAATCCATCAACAGGTGCATCTTCTCCTCAGAGTCGCCCTTGCAAATGCGCTGCATATTGCGAATGTTCGCCCGATCCATACCGATCAGCAGATCATATTGTTCGTAGTCACTGCTTTGCATCTGTCGGGCTGCATGCCCCTCACACGAAATTCCATGCTCCGCCAACTTGCGTTTAGCCGGCGGATATACGGGGTTGCCCAACTCCTCACGGCTGGTTGCTGCGGAGTCAATTACGAATTCATCCTGCAAACCGGCTTTTTCCACGAGGTCTTTCATCACATATGCAGCCATCGGGCTTCTGCAGATATTGCCGTGGCAAACGAATAAGATTTTTGTCATTGCTTATATATCCCTTCAAAAACCTCCAAGCCTTGATGTTTCATGGCTTTTGGCGCTTTTCTCATTTTTGCTGTCATGCCGGAAACCTACGCAGATTTCCGTAACTCTACGCAGATTTCCGGGCAAATGGTGTAGTAATTGGTGTAGTGGCTGTGATTGCTTCAACCTGATTTTCTCTGCGGTTCCGGTGCGGCAAACCCTCTAAAATCAATGATCTTTGCCATCTGCTCGGCGGCGCGGTCATAGCTCGCGTGCGTGTAAACATTCAGCGTGACGCCCACATCGGAATGCCCCATGACATACTGCAAGGTCTTGATGTCCATACCAGCATTCGCCATGTTCGTGCAGAAGGTGTGCCGGAACACATGAGGCGTGATGTGCGGCAGCGGCCTGTCCGGGTGCAGTTTTTGATACTTCTTCATTGCCCAGCGCATTTCATTCTCGATGTGCAGGGCAACCTTCGGACTGTCGTTCTTGTCCAGCAGAAGAAAACCGCTGTACCCGTCGATGATCGTCTCCGTTTTCACGCGCTTGCGAAGGGAGAGAATGTTTTGCAGACTCCGGTAAACCTCGTCTGTCATGGGAATGTAGCGGCAGCCGCACTCGGTTTTGGTTTTCTCCACATAATACTTGCCGCCGCGCTCCCGGACGAGCTGGTGATCTACCCGGATTTTCCGCCCGGCAAAGTCCAAGTCAGCCTTGGTCAGCCCGCAGAACTCGCTGACGCGCATTCCGGTTCCCAGCAGCACCACAAACTCGTCATAATACTTGCAGTAGGTCTTGTCCGTTCGGACGAAATCCATCCAAAGCTTCTGCTGTTCCTCCGTCATGGCAATGCGCTTCTGTGAGTCATTGGAAACCACATCGATTAGCTTGAAGTCAAAGGGATTCCGACGGATCACATCCTCGTTGTACGCCATCTGGAAAGCCGGTTTGACAACGCCCCGTACGCTGGTAAGGGTACTGTATCCCTTGCCATCCTCATGCAGCTTCATGATCCATTTCTGCGCGTCCGAAACCTTGATGTCCCGGATGGAACGATAGCCGAAATCTTCCTTCTTCACCAGATTCAGCACGAAGTTATAGCCGACTTTGGTATTGTAACGTACGCCTTGCTTGATGCTGATGTAGCGTTCCAGCAGTTGAATGACGTTGATTTTGCCAGCCGCATAATCAATGCCATCGTCGAGCTGCTTCTGGATTTCCTTTTCTTTTTCCCGCAGTTCTTTCAGGTCGGAGGAATACACTGTCTGCCGTTTGCCACGAATGTCTGTGTACCGATATTGATAAATCAGGTCTTTTCTCTGGCTCTCTCCTGTCCGCAGGATGCGTCCCTTGTTGTCTTTTCTCTTTTCGGACATTGTCAAACTCCTTTCCGTGATGGAAAGAGCCTTGATATGACACACTTATTGTATCATATCAAGGCTCCGATTTACACCACAAATTTCAAATAGAATACGCCTGTTCGATGAACTGATCGAACAGGCGGCGTTTGATCAGGCGCTTGTTGCCCACCCAGAGGACGAATTTGCACCGGTCCTCGTTGGTGATCTCGCGCAGTTTGTTGATACCAATGCCGGAGTAAGCCGCAGCCTCCTCCAAGCTCAGATTACTCTTTTCCCAAATCGGGATTTCCTTCATAGGCAGTTTATCCTCCATACAAAATAGCCAGGCAGGGTGAGGCGGCAACGAAGTCCGGCAACGGAATTCCAAAAACCTCGAAACATACCCAATCTGACGGTTGATTTACGCTTTTCCTCTATTTTTTTGTTGTTTTGGTTGTCAAAGGTAGAAAAAGCCTGACAGGACAGAGATTCTCCCGGCAACCAGCCCGGCAACGGGATAACAACAGACTTTGCAACCAGCAGTGCTTTTCAGAACGGCATCTCGATCTGCTCTGTGATTTCCAAAAATCCGTCCGGGATTTCTGCGGCTTGGTTGCCGCTGCCCGTTGCAGCCTTTTCACGCTTCCAGCCCTTTTGCCTGCCGTACCCTGCAAAGCTGCGGGGATTGGAGAAATACGTCCAGCCGGTCACACACTGGTTCATAATCTCGTTGATCTCGCGGATCTCCCATTGCTTCGGCTCGTCAAAAGCATGGTTCAGCGCCTCCTTGTAAAGCTGCTTGGAACAGACGGTATCGCCCGTGTAGCTGTCCAGAAACGCCTGAATCATGCCCGCTTTCGTGTCCTCCGGCATGAAGTCCTTCTGATGTTCCTTGAGATAACGTACCATTTCCGGGCTGAACGTCAGCTTCCAGCCGCCTGCCCGGTAGATGGTCATTGCCTCCGCCCATACCTGCCGTAAGTAGGCTCTGGATGCGGCTTCATCCTCCAGAATGTGAACCTCCGCCTGCTCCGGGCAGACCTGCACCGGTAGAAAGCGCCGGTTGCCGGAACGGTCGAGGGGCAGAAAGTCCATCGCGTTGGACGTGCCGCCGAACACGCACTGCCGCAATCGATCTGCCGGGTGGGTTTCATACGGGATTTTGTAGACCTCTTTCTGACGGCTCAGAAACGACTTGATTTCCTCAATGCTCTTGGCATTGGCGGTAGCAATCATCTCGGACATTTCGATGATCCAGTGACCTTGCAGCTTGCGGTACACGTTTTCATCGTCCAGCTTTCGCAGATCATCAGAAAACCACTCGTCCTTGCCTGCCAGCAGCCGGAAGAAGGTGGACTTTCCCGCGCCCTGACCGCCCACCAGACAGAGCATAACCTCAAATTTGCAGCCGGGGTGAAATGCCCGATGAATCGCACCCAGCAGGAACAGCCGCAGCGCCTGAAAAGTGTACTCGTCTGCTTCCGCGCCGAGAAAATGGTGCAAACAATAGCGGATGCGCTCCGTGCCGTCCCATGTAAGGCTGTTCAGAAAGTCCCTGATCGGGTGATAGCTGTTCTGATGGGCGGCAAGATCGGCGGCATCTATGATTTTCTTCTCACTTGTCAGGGCGTAATTCTCTTCCAGATACAGCCGGATGTACTTCATATCCGTGTCGGTCATGGAGGCGCTGGGGCTTCGGTCGTAGCCGATGGGCTTGACAACGTCGGTGCGGTCGGTCAGCAGATTGTAGGCAATCGCGCCGGAGAGCAGCGGATCGTGCTGAAACACCGTCAGGCAATTCTTGATACTGTTGCGGACACCGCCTTTTTCCGTGGTGTCTAACATGGCTTTGACTTCTTCAACGCTCATCGGCTGTGCCATGCTGCCTGCCTGCATTTTGAGCTGCTGCTTCATCTGCGGCGGCAAGCTCTGCCATTCGCTGCTCAATTTTCCTCACTTCCTCTCCATATTCGATCACAACGGATGCCCGCGCCTGTATATCCCCGCACAGCAGCTCGTCCAGCAGATATTCAACCAGCGAGAGCTTCTGCAATGCCTCCACAAAGCGCGGGTGATAGCCGTTCTCTGGCGTTTGCGGGGCATAATCCTCTTTCCAGCGGCATAACAGCTGGTAATAGTCCAACAGCACACGGGAGCAATAGCGTTCCATGTGCTGATAATTTTGCTCGTCGGTATTCTGTTGTCGTGGTCTATTTGTCTTGCCCGCGCTATCCTCATACGGAATGGCAAAATCCTGTGCCAGCAGAATTGCTGCCTCCTTGCTGCCGATCCCGCGAAGCTGGGAAACGAAGTCGATTACATCCCCGGTAGCCCCGCAGCCAAAGCAGTAATACCGGCGATCCAGCTTCATGCTGGGCGTACTGTCATCGTGGAATGGGCAGCGGCACATTCCGTTTCGCTTCACCCGGATGCCGTATCGCTCCGCAGCCTGCCGGGTGGTCACAGACTGCTTGACGGTTTCAAAAATATTCAATAGGCAATGCCCTCCTTAGCGTTCCATTTCCTGCTTTTTCTGCCGCATCGCGGTGTTCTGGCGTTCCTGCTCATGCTGCACCTCGTAGATGTTGTAATGGATCGCCCAGAGCTTTTTTGCGTCGGCATGGAGCGGCGAAAGTTCCGTCTGAATGTCCTTGCAGTCCTGCTCCAACTGCTCACGTTCTCTGCGCCATGCGGTGATGGGCAGCTTGCCGTCCTTGAAATACGGTTTCAGCTTGCGCTCTGCCATGTAGAATGTCCGCAACTCATCGTCGTGTTCAGATTTGTACTTCTGCCGGGATTTCTCAAAGCGGATGGATTTCAGCTTGTCCGCAGCGGGCTTGCCGGATTTGTAATAGTCCACCATGCGCAGCAGCGCGTCCACTTCTTTGATACGAGCTTGCTTTGCGGAAGCAGACTTTTTCAGCGCGTCGATCTTGTCCTGCATGGAATGAAGCGTGTTTTCCAGATCATCCACGGTGTAGAGATTTTTGGATTGTAAAAAGCTGAACGCCTCGGCGTAACGCTGCAAATTGGCGTTCTTCGCCTTATTGCTGTACGCGCTCTTGTTGCGGATGCTGCAATGCAGCGCCAGCAGATCATTCAGCATGGGCGGCTGGGGCTTGGCAAGCTCGGCTTTTACGTCCTTCAGCCAGCCGATCAGCGCGGCGATCTTTTCCTTTGCCTCACGCAGCAGCGCGTTGGTTTTCCGAATGAAGCGGTTGAGATCGCACTTGTCGGTACGGATGCCCTTTGCCTCCATTGCCCGGACGGTGGGACCTTCGTGCTGGGTGGGAATCTGCTCCACGCCCTGACGGGCAAAGCTGCGGTGGTCGATGCGGCAGTTCAAGCCTTTTTCAGCAAACTTGGCGTTGCAAAGGTCAGCCCATGCCTGCCGCCATGCTTCCAGCGTTTCGGGCTTGCCCCAGTCCGTCGTGGGGACGGCGTTGAATACATAATTGCCCGCCTCGTCCAGAACACGCTCGCCGTGTTCGTCCAGCACATATTCCCGCCGCTGCTTATTGCCCCACCTACCGTTCGGCTCAATGGGGCGAATCGGACACATGACGTGAAAATGCGGGTTGGAAATGCCGCCGTCCTCCTTGTCCGGCTGATGCACGGCGAAGTCCGCCACCATGCCCCGGTTCACGAAATTGTCCAATAAGAATTGCCTTGCAAGGTCGATGTTCTCCTGCATGGAAAACTCGTTCTGCAAGGCAATGTCAAAGCTGTACGCAAGCTGGGCTTTCTTCCCGCGCTCAGCTTTTTCCACGGCGTTCCAGAGCGTTTCGCGGTCTGCGTATTCCGGCGGTGCGTGGGACGGCAGCAGGATTTCAGAGCAGATCACGCCGCCCTTGCGGGTGTAGTCGCTGTCCTCGCCATAGTATTCGCTGTGCAGTTTCTCCCCGGCTCGATAGGCGGCAGCAGCCACGGCAGATTGCCCTGCGCTGCGTTTGATCTGGGTTACATGAAAATGAAACAGTGCGATGCTCAATCACCTCCTGCATGGTTGCTGATAACTTCCGTGAGTAGCCTTTGCGTGTCCGGCAGAGCAAAGACCTGTTTGGCAAAAGCGTAAAACGCGGTTTCGCTCAATTCTTTCGTCTGCGGTGCGACGCTCTCAATCGCTGCACCACGGGTGATAAGCCGGTGTGCCCGCTTGCGCCGATCTCCCTTTTCGTAGTAGGCGGCGCGGTTTTCAAGCCGCTGGATTTTGTGCTGCTCCTGTGCAAGCTGCTGCTCGAACATTTCCTGTTTGGCTTGCAGCTTTTCAATTTCTTTTTCGTGCATGATTTTGACCTCCTGACTGATAAATGATGGGATGGATAGATACAAAAAGACCGCCTACGTTTTCGGTAGACGGTCTGACTCATAGTATGGGATTTTCAGGCTTTGCGGTGGAAATAGACTGCGCCAGCAGACTGTTTCCGTTGCAAAGTGCGCTGGGATAGACGCGCAAGCGTCGCAAGGGGTGCAGCCCCTTGTTCGGAGCAACGCGACGCAAAGCAGCCCGGACATTCAAACGTCCGGGCTGTCTGCCTCGCAGAGCGCACATACTCCCGTTAGGAGAGTATAGAAGTGCGCCCTTGTTACCAAGGGATTATTTGATGGAAACCTGCTCGCCATCAATAATAATGCGATCACTTAGCACATTCAGTGCAGCATCCATCGCTTCATTGATGGCTTTGCCAACACGTGTCACTCCGCATTGCGCAGCCAAAGAACGGTACAACCCGCTTTTATCGGCGGTTACATTTTGTTTCAGGATCTCAAACATTCCAGCGGCTAATTCTTCTGGCGCAATTTGTTTGATGTCACGCTCAATATCGCCCGGACCTCTGAACTGAACCTCTTTTCCGTTATCCAGATACAGGAATCCATTTCTTCGGATAATGCCGTAACGCTGGTAGCCGTACATCTGCTGTTCGTAGGCTCTCTGCACGACATTTGTGACCTTTTCACGTTCAAAATACCACACGATACGCTTCAGGAATAAATCTTCCGATAGAGGCGCCTCCACTTCCAAAATTTCCTTAACGATTGCCTTGAAATCTCTGTAATGATGTCGTCGGCAAACCTCAAAAAAATCCGCCGCCTTATACGAAGGAAATTCAAAATGTTTTTCGACTGCAACCTCTTCAAATGTTTCTGCCGGCTGACTATCTACCGACTTTACTTCTGATTTTGTTGGATTTTTGACCGCATCCGCAGCTGCCTCCAAAAGTCGAAGTTGCTCAACCGATTTGTTTCTGAACCAGTCCGTAGACCAGATACGATAGAATTTCCAACCCATGCGCTCCAAAATTTCCTGCCGCAGACGGTCACGGTCACGCGCATTTTTGGATGAGTGATATGTTGCGCCATCGCATTCAATCGCAAGTACATAGTCAGAACTGTCCGGCAACTTCAAACCGAGGTCAATACGGAATCCAGAGCAGCCGACTTGCGTATCTACCGCAAAGCCTTTGGATCTCAGATAATCGCACACCTCAAGTTCAAAATCGGAATCGAATTGTTCAAACGGACTGACGGAAATTGCCCGTTCCAGCGCAACACTGCCGTTCTCGGCATAATCGAGGTATTCGCGAAGCAGCTTTGCACCTTCTGCGGATGTATGCTTCAAGTCAATGTCCGTATAGTGCATGGAAGAAACCAGTTGGACATTGCATTTTGCACGGGTAACGGCAACATTCAGCCTTCGTTCACCGCCGACACGGTTCAATGGGCCGAAATTATGCAGTAGACGCCCTTGAGCATCAATACCATAGGCAATGCTGAAAATGATCGTATCGCGTTCATCACCCTGCACGGTTTCGAGATTTTTGATGAAGAAAGGCTCTTTCCCATCGTTCTTGAAGAAGTATTCCTTTTCCGGTGTGCTTTGCCGCCGCTTGGAAAGCAGTTTATCAATCAAGTCCTGCTGCGCTACGCTGAACGCAACCACGCCAAGACTGCGGTCCGGATATTTCTCAATATTCTGATAGATCAGATCAACAATAAACTCTGCTTCTTTCCGGTTGGTATGGGCTTTGCGGTCAAATACGCCGTCCACGTGATAATAGTCTACACCGATTCCCGGAGCATCGACCTTAGAAGACGGGAACGTCACAAGATCGCTGTCATAAAAATTCTTGTTGGAGAAAGTAATCAGCTGCTCATATCGACTGCGGTAATGCCAGCGCAGCCGGAGCTGCTGCATGGATGTCGAACACAGATCCAAGATAGATTCAAAGTCCGTTACATCTCCGGTTTCTTCATCGTTGTCCTCCGCTTCAATGGTAGCATTGAAGAAATTGCTGGGCGGCATCTGCTTAGAGTCACCCACAACAATCAACTGATCTGCACGATAGATTGCGCCGATTGCATCCTGCGGGAAAATCTGTGATGCCTCATCAAATACAACCACATCGAAGTGAACGGAATCCGGCGCAAGGAAAGTGCTGACGCTCAGCGGAGACATCAAAAAGCACGGCTTGACTCGCTGAACAAGCTCACCTGTTTCAGCAAGCAGAGAACGAATACTCTTTTGCTTGCGCTTTTTTTCGCCTTCACGAAGCAAGATCGACAATGCGCTCCCGGACGCAATCATATCAAGCGATGGGCGCATAGAGGAAAGCTCAGCGCGGATTTTTGCCTTATTGATTTCAAATTGCTCAGTATCTTTCTCGGAAAAAGTACGAATCGCTTTATCCTGAGAAATTCGATTGAATGCAGACAGAACAGGATTCCCGGACAAAATTGAATCGATCCATTGATAGTAGAATTGCTTTTGGAAGGCACCGACAATATGTTTTGGTTCTATATTCAGACCAATGGCAGCATTTACATAAGGCACGACCTGTTTATCATCCAACTTGGAGAGCAGAGTCCTGAAATGGCACCAGTTATCCAACTTGTCCATTTCACTCAGACAGTCCGCTAATCTCGCCAATACCAAATTACACGGTGCAGAGTGAGTGTTCAGAATCGCTCGATCAAAGTACCCATCAACTCGCTTGAATGTATCAGCACTACAAACTGCGAAAGTCTCGTCAAGTTTCTGGTGGTAATCTGCAAATATATCTCGTTCAGAGGTGAAATCGTTATAGTGTTCCAAAGTGCCGAACGCAATGCTGCTGGAGAATATTCCCCCCAACGCCGACATTTGTTCCGCTACATAATCCCATTCGGTTTCGACACCATGATAGGCTTCACCAAGAAATGCTTTGATGGGTGCTTCGGCTTCAACAAACTCCAAGGTCTTTTGCTGATAATAGGCAAGTCGTTCTGTCATGGAGACAGCTTCATTATAAGCAGGTTTCTTCCCGTCCTTCTTGCACAAGCGCAGGTCGGTGATAAGCTGCTTGTACTCGGCATTGAAAAGCCGGGAAAAGATTCCACCAAACTGTTTTGTCAGCTTCTTGTGATACGCAGCTCCATCCAGTTTATAAATATCATCGTCAAACACTGCGCCTAACACGGAGCGGGCAGCCATAATATCTGCACTCTGCGCTTGTAATTTGTGCAGCGCAGAGTTTACCGCGTCAAAACGCTCCCGATCCAGGAGTGACGGTGTAATCAGTTTGGAAGTCGCTGCAAAACCGAAGAAACTGTTCCAAAGCTGTGCGTCCTCTACGCTGGTACATTGTATTTTATACTTCTCAGAAATTTCCTGCTGCAAAGGAATCAATACCTGCAAGAATTGTGAAACGGCAGAAAGATCACCCTTCACCTCGTTTTTTGACTGGTAAGATGTGTCCTGATTGATATAGCCGTACCACGGATTCTTTCTATAATCATATCCGATGGATGGGATATAGTCTGTATACTGCTCCAAAAGAGCAGCTGTTTCTATCAAGTACGATTCGCCTTTGGAAGCAAGCTGAGGGATAGGAAACTCAACATCTGGCGTGGACCGAAATGCGGCGTAAGATTCATACAGCTGATACAAGCTTTTTTCAATGACCGGGCGCAGCTTGTGAAGCTCAACCGCATAGGCATCCAGCTGATGCTGTGCCTTTTCCTTGATAGCAATTTCAGCGTCCGCTTTCGAGGAAACGGCGCTTTTCCCTGCGCGGAGTGTATGGCAAATATCCGCAATAACATCCTTTTTATTTGCTTTATGACTGTGGAGCTGTAAGCAAAATTCAGCGAGTCCAGCTTGCTTCAACTTGTCGTAGACTACATTCAAGGCTGCCAGCTTTTCAGAAACGAACAACACTTTTTTGCCATCGCTAAGGCATTCTGCGATGATATTGGTAATCGTCTGGCTTTTGCCAGTACCGGGAGGGCCTTGCAAAACGAAGCTCTTCCCCGTCTTTGCCATCTCAATCGCTTCAATCTGGCTGGAGTCTGCATCTACCACACTATGTAGCTCAATCAATGGATCAATAAGAGAGCCAGCAGTTCCCTCATCGCCGTATAATTTTTCTGTGCTGGTTGGCTCACCCAAGAGCTGACGGACATTCTGATTTGCAAGAATTGCCTTTGCATTGTCCTTCAAATCCCGGTACATATTGATTTTGAGAAATGAGAAAATACCGATCTTGCATTCAGCTGTGACTGTCCATTGGAGTTTTGCCACAAGACGCTTTACTTTCTCAAGGTAGGCAGTCAGCCCCTCATCGTTATACTCAGGGAGCTTCACCCCATGTTCTGCGTCCATTTTATAGGAAAAGGTCGGATTAACAATGATGTCGTCTTCTGCCGACTTGATAAAATAGGGTTCTACCGCTGACGCTTGTTCCAGCCGAATCGGTACAAGCAAAATGGGCGCGCGAAAAACATAGTTCGAGGCGGCACTTTCTTTCCAATGGACAAAACCAAACGCCATGTACGCAACATTGACACCGGTTTCTTCAATGAACTCCCGCGCCTTCTTATCAATGTTTTTTACGGCAGTAAGTGGATTCGTTGCGGCATTATAAAGTAGGATTTGATTCTGCCGCTTGATTTTACCGGAATATTGAGCCAAAAATGCAGCTTTGCTGCCAGAAGCATCGGTCTTTTCTGACACCACAATCTGCAACTGCTCCGGTTCAGAAGACTCTTCCGGTGTCCCGATTTGCAACTGCTCTGGCGCATAGGATTCTTCCGTGTCATCATCTTCTTCGACAATTTTGGGATCGAAGACCTCAAAAGAAGCGGTCCCGTCCACTTTCTCAAACAGCACATCAGAAGACGGGAGCAACACCTCCACGGTTGACGCTCGTGTATCCTTAAAATTGATTAGATTATTGCGTTTTCCTGTATCCAGCAGCAAATCAGCCCACTTATCCAGCTTCTTTGTATCCACTGCTCGTTCGCCTCCACCCTTCAGTTATTAGAGCTATCTGTAATCTCCATAATGTCGCCAATATCGCATTGTAGTGCTGTACAAATCTTTACTAACACATCTGTAGTGACGTTTTCATTCTTTCCGAGTTTTGCCATTGACGCATGGCTGATTCCTGCCGCAGCACATAAGTCTTTTTTTCTCATATCACGGTCAATCAATAGTTTCCAAAGTTTTTTGTAACTAACGGTCACAGACTACACCTCTGTTGAAATATAAAATCGAAACTTTGTATTCACATTTTGCTTGATAAAATTCTGCAAACGCTGAATTTAGTATAACACAAGACCCTCCTATGCTCAAGTGCGTAATTGTAAATCCTTGGTGACTTACTTAAACCCGTTTTGTCTTGCGTATGCGCTTGCCGCCCTGCGTCGTTCTTCACTATACGGAGCAGTCAGACGGAAACTCAAAAGTTATCCAGAGGTGTTGCAAATTGCTATTTGGATGCGTTCATCTTCATGATTATCGCTCTCTTTTCTGCCACACAATGTCATACCCCAGCGCGTCCGCCAGCTCTACCGCTTCGCCGTAGCGGAGCGAGCCACGCTTGAGCTTGCCGGAGAGATTGGGAACGCTGCGGCTCCAGCCGTATTCATCGGAGAGATAGTCCACCATCTCGGTCATGGTCATGCTGGTGCGGACGATGTAGGACTTGATCTCATTGCGATAGGTTTCAGATTTTCTCATATTCAAACTTTCCTCCTGTTTTTTCGATGCGCTCTATGGTAAAATGGGTTTGTCAAACCGTGACATCCGTTCGCCATAGGGCGCTGGTTTTTAATACATGGCTTTTCGCTGGAAATGCCGCCGATGATACGTTGGTCACAGGCGGCACCTTCCGCTTTTGTCGTTTGATGTGTCTTTGCGTGAAACGGCGAAATATCATGTTGAACGACAAACGTCGTTCACTGCTGAATAGCGCTCTATTCCGTGCGGATAACCGCACAGAGCAGAAAACGATTTCGCTGTTTTCACTTGCTTTGATTTTTATATTCGATTTTGCCGCTCTTTCCGAACGTCGTTCCTGCCCGGAGGATCGCTCCCGGCGTTTCGTCCCCGTTGGTACGCTCACGCTTTCGCGGTCATGGCGGTTACTTCGCTGGGGGACATATCCCGTTCGGACGGTCATGCAATTTTCAAGGTTCAGGTGCGATTGCAAGACCATTTTAGCGAAAAATATAGCCCTCTCCCGTATATCCAAGAGGTTGGAAAACGCGCCGAAAAACGCAGATTTCCACGCTTATGGACAAGACCGGAAAAGGGCAGAAATCTGAAGAGAGGACACCGCTATGCAGCCAAAACTCACCATTCAGGAACGGCTCAAAGACCTGCGCGTGGAGCGCAGTCTGACGCTGGAACAACTATCTGCGGAAACAGGTATTTCAAAGTCCGCGCTGGGAAAATACGAAGCCGACGATTTCAAGGATATCAGCCCGTTCAGCATGGTGGAGCTGGCGAAGTTCTACGGCGTGTCCACCGATTACCTGCTGGGGCTGACAGAACAAAAAAATCACCCAAACACAGAACTGGACGCTCTGCATTTGGGTGATGATGCAATCGAAGTCTTGAAAACGGGAAAATTCAACCACCGGCTGCTGTCGGAGCTGATCTGCCACAAGGATTTCCAGCGGTTTTTGCTGGATGCTGAGATTTACGTTGACCGGATCGCGGATATGCGAGTCAACGATATGAATGCCGTGCTGGAAGCTGTTCGGCAGATGGCATTGATGAAAAATGGTGGCGATGCAAACGACCTGTACCTGCGGACGTTAGAAGTGGCGCAGATTCGGGAGGACGAGTATTTCGGAAGTCTGATTGCGGACGATCTAAAAGGTATTCTCCGCGACATTCGGAACGAACATCGTCCCGACACCATGACTGCGGATGAAGTCTCCCTCGCAGCAACCGTACAGGGGCAGTTGCAGGATGCGATGAATTTTGAGGGCAGTTCCGAGGAAAAGCAAGTCCGTTCGTTCCTCGCTACCTTTGGCATTGATTATGGCAAGCTCACCAAAGAGCAATTCGTCTCGCTGATTGAAATACTCAAGCTGTCCAAATACTTGAAAAGTCCAATCAACCAGCGAGGGAAAGCACGACCACAGTTGCAGCACGGGAAAGGCAAAAAGAAACGCAGATAAAAATGAAGAGGACATATCCGGCACCGTGGATATGTCCTCTTCATTTTATTCAGAATGTGTAATTTGGGATTGTCACATCAAAGCTCTTCCACAAATGGTGTAATCGTGGTGTAGTACGCGCCGTTTGAGCGACGAAAACCGTTGATATAACAGGCTTTTTCGAGGCTTCTTAGGATACTGCCGTGGCAGACAAAAAGTATTTTGGTCATTTTCTATCTCCCTCTTCGTCTCTTTCTTTTTCGCACCATTGGGGTAATGCGCTCTCAGTTATTTATGTGTTCATCTGATATTCTACTCTCCTGCAAATTATATCATATGAATAGGCCGTTGTGCCAGATATGCGTCGCCATGGTCTTTAGTGCCCCCTGTATTGCTTTCTTCTCGGCACGCTATCTCGTTACCTCTTCTTCCTCTGCCATGATTTGAGCAGTCTGCTGCATTGACTATTCTCATCTTTGATGATTTTTTTACACTTTTTCTGCGGCCTGTGATACAATAGAATACAACAGACCTTTCAGAGCGCTCGACGCGTTATATGGGGCTGGCGGCCCGACCGCCCATCCCGTTTAACCGATATAACACCGCCACATAAGAAAGGAGAAAACACATGCAATATGAACTCAAAGGCGGCGCATTCCCTGTCGTCGTATGCCAGCTGGCCGACGGAGAAAAAATGATTACCGAAAAAGGTTCCATGGTCTGGATGACACCCAACATGCAGATGGAGACCACCGGCGGCGGTCTGGGCAAAATGTTTTCCAAGGCATTTTCCGGGGAAAGCATGTTCCAGAATATCTATACCGCGCGCGGCGCAGGTATGATCGCCTTCGGCTCGAGCTTCCCCGGTCGTATTCTTACGCTTGAGGTTGGACCGGGACGCGAATTTATCCTGCAAAAGACCGCATTTCTTGCGTCCGAGGCGGGCGTACAGCTTTCTATCCACTTCAATAAAAAGCTCGGCGCAGGTCTATTCGGCGGTGAAGGCTTCATTATGCAGCGTCTATCCGGCAGCGGCACGGCCTTTGTCGAGGTTGACGGCGAGCTGGTCGAATACACGCTCGCGTCCGGCCAGCAGATGGTTGTAGACACCGGCAATGTGCTGGGCTTTGACTCCAGCGTTTCCATTGACATTCAGCAGGTCAAGGGCATTAAGAACAAGCTGCTTGGCGGCGAAGGATTTTTTAACACCGTGCTGACCGGACCCGGCAGAATCTGGCTGCAAACCATGCCCATCATCGGTGTAGCCTCTGCGATTCAGCCCTATATCGTCACCGGCAACGGTTGATTTCCGCTTTCCCTTCCGCAGCAGTGCAAAACACTTCTCTACTGTACATAAGACCGCCCCCGTGCTGCAAAAGCAGCACGGGGGCGGTTTGCTATCCTTATCGCTGGCTTATTCGACGGTCAGCACATCATCGCCCGCCGATACTTTACCGGTCTTTTGCAGGGTAAAGTTCGTATAGGCGTCCGAATTGGTGACAACCACAGGCGTTACTGTGCGGTAGCCTGCCTCGACTATCATCTTTTCGTCAAAGCTGCCGATTTTATCGCCCTTCTTGAGCTTATCGCCTTCCTTGACATCGATGGTGAACGGCGCACCATTCATCTGCACCGTATCAATGCCCAAATGGATGAGCAGCTCCACGCCGTCCGTGGTGGTCAGACCGATGGCGTGCTTGGTGCCGAACACGGTTGCGACCTCACAGTCTGCCGGTGCGTACACCTGATGATCCGTCGGCTCTACGGCAAAACCGTCACCTACCATCTTTTCCGAGAACACACCGTCCGCAACCTGTTCAAGCGGGATAACCGTACCGGTCAGCGGAGACGCAATCACATGCGCACCGGAGGATGCCGAAGCACTGTCCTCCACTGCCGCCGGAGCTGCCTGCGGTTCGGGCTCATTGCTTGCAGGAGACGCAAGGAATGCCTCCAGATCGGACTTGATGACCGACACGCGCGGGCCGTACACGACCTGCACACCTGTTCCCTTACAGATGACGCCGGACGCGCCTGTGTCCTTGAGCAGCTGTTGATCAACCTTGGAGGCGTCATGCACCGTGCAGCGCAGACGAGTGATGCAGCAGTCCACGTCCGAAATGTTCGCCTTGCCACCCAAGCCCATCATAATCTGGCGGGAGAGCGCGGTATCTCCGCCACCCTGCGTCGCTGCGACATCGCCTTCCTTGCGGGCGTTCACATCCGCACGGGTGTACAGCTTGATTTCGCTGTCGTCGCGGCCCGGGGTCTTGTAATCAAACTTCTTAATCATGAACGAGAACACGAAATAGTAAACGATGAAATATACCACACCGACGACCGGAATCCACAGCCAACTGGTCTTAGCGTTGCCCTGCATGATACCGAACAGCGTCAGGTCGATAAGGCCGCCCGAGAAGGTCAGGCCCACGCCTACGTTGAGGATGTGCATAATCATGTAGGATGCACCTGCGAATACACAATGCACCACATACATCGCCGGGGCGACAAACAGGAAGGTAAATTCCAGCGGTTCGGTGATACCGGTCAGCATCGAGGTCAGCGCCGCAGACAGCAGCAGGCCGCCGACCGCTTTGCGGTTCTCCGGCTTGGCGCAGCGGTACAGCGCAAGTGCCGCACCCGGCAGACCGAAAATCATCAGCGGGAACTTACCGGCCATGAAGCGGGTCGCCTCAACCGAGAAATGCCCGATACCCGGAGTTGCCAGCTCCGCGAAAAAGATATTCTGCGCACCCTCGACCATCGTGCCGCCGACCATGGCAGTGCCGCCGAGCGCGGTCTGCCAGAAGGGGATGTAAAACACGTGATGCAGACCAAAGGGAATGAGTGCGCGCTCGATAAAGCCATACAGCCACGTGCCGGCATAGCCGGAAGCCAGCACAAAGCCGCCCAGCGCATTGATGCCGGTCTGGATGACGGGCCAGATATAAAACATGACAATGCCAACCACCAGATAAACTGCTGCGGAAATAATCGGCACAAAGCGGGTGCCGCTGAAAAAGCTCAGCACCTGCGGCAGCTGAATTTTGTAATACTTATTATGTAACGCCGCAACGCCCAAACCGACGATGATACCGCCGAACACACCCATTTGCAGCGAGTTGATGCCCAGCACGCTTGCGGTCGCACCGGACAGGTCGGGCGCACCGAAATCGATGATCAATGCGCCGATGGTCGCGTGCATGACAAAGAAGGCAATCGCTGCGGACAGTGCCGCAACTTCTTTTTCCTGCTTCGCCATACCGATGGCGACACCCATCGCAAAGATGATATGCAGATTGTCGAAGATGATCGATCCTGCCGCATTGAGAACCTGCAAAATTGCATTGATAAAGGTGCCGGGACCCATGATCGACATTAGGCCATAGGTTTCCAGCATGGTTTCATTGGTGAAGGAACCGCCGATGCCGAGGAACAAACCGGCAACAGGCAAAATCGCAATCGGCAGCATAAATGAGCGACCGACGCGCTGCAATATGCCAAAAATCTTATCTTTCATATTCTTTTACTCCTTTTGATCTGTGATGCCCATGGATAGTGCCAACCGATGCAGATGAATGGTCAGAAACGTCATCTCTTCGGCTGGCAGCTGAACGGAGAACGATTCGCGCAGCTGCGCACGGATTTTTTCCGCACACTGATAGTCCTGTTGATACCGCTGCACTATCATGCTCTGGAACTCGGAATCATCGTCTGCAACATAGCGGTTTTGCGTAATCCGTTGTCCGAGGAACTTAAGATGGGTGATGAACCGACCGTAGTCAAGCGATTGTTCATCCAGTGTCACGCCGTAATAATCCTGTACAACGCTGGTGATCTTTCCAATAACCTCGGTGATGAGCACCATATCTGCCATCTTGCCATCGATTTCTGCGTTGACAATGTGCAGCGCGATGAAACCGGCCTCATCCTGAGGCAGGCGGAATCCCAGCTTTGCCTCAATGATGTCAAGCGCCTTCTTTCCGATAGCAAACTCCGCCGGATAAAAATTGGTAATCTCCCACAACAGATGGTTTGGATAGCGAACACCGCTGCGCATACGCTCCACCGCAAAGCAGATGTGATCGGTGAGCGTAATATAAATATTTTCACTCAGCCGTCGCCCAATACAATTTTCCGCCGTCTCAATGATCTCTGTGCTGACATCCAGAAATTCCGGCGGCACATCCGCCAGCAAATCCCGTAGTCGGGAAGATTTCTCGGGATCACGCAAATCGTAAATCTTCTCCACCTGATGCGCAGGAATCAGGTCTCCCGCATGCTTTTTAAACCCAATACCCAGCCCGCGTAAAATAACCTCTTTCCCGCCGTCATCGACCGTACAAACAAAGTTGTTGCCGATCACACGACTGATACGATACACATCAGCATTTTGTGTTTGTTCCGTCATGACGCCTCCCTCCGAAAAAAGTTCTTTCTTTCCACAAGTCTTGTATACTCCCATGCTGCGCTGCTAAAGTCATATGTTTTGTCCATGCCTTTCCGCATCCCCCTTCTCCTTTTTCTCCTTTCCCGCCAACTTGTCTCATAAAAACAAAAAAGACCAAACATCCGAATATAGCTATCCCAATTCGGTCGTTTGGTCTTGCCTGCATAGCAGTCACAAGCCTGTATCTTTTTGTAAATTAAGAATAACGCCTTTCCCTACGTTTTGTCAATCCATTCATTGCGAAAAATACGAATTTCGTAGCATTATCCAAGGGGAAATACCATATTTTATACACTTTGACAGTGTTTCACCTGTGCTGCAAATAAAAAACGCCGATTCATTTGAACCGGCGTTTTAGATGTGCGCATCGAGTTATCTTCCCGGGCCGTCGCCAGCCAAGTATTGTCACCGTAAACGAGCTTAACTACTGTGTTCGGAATGGGAACAGGTGTACCCTCGTCACTATTGACACGCACTTTTTGAAGATTCACACCTTCAAAACTGAACAATAACTACCGGCAAGCTAAGAGTTTGTTCTGAGATTGCCTCTAATTTTTGAGGTCAAGCCCTCGGCCTATTAGTATCAGTCCGCTGCATACATTACTGCACTTCCACTCCTGACCTATC
>NZ_JBQKJP010000033.1:0-34029 GCF_052117205.1 Candidatus Agathobaculum pullicola
GGATATGGCCCCCTCTCGTCAAGTTAAGTGTAGCAACTCAACTTTAACCGATGAGGCCTTATCCTTCATCCCTTTTTTATTCAACTGTCCAAGATGTATTGTACTCCTACATGGTACGGCAGTAGAGATGCTGCCTTTGCATTGTATTCTATGCGGATTGATGCTATACTGATGCTGATATGTAAACGCCCACAGAGAGCATACAGATGGGATGTGTACCGGGAGAGAGGGACAGCATGCAGAAAAAGTCGATGATAGGATTATCACAAAATCAAATCAAACTGTTTGCTGCGGCCGCGATGGTGCTGGATCATGTGGGCATGGAGCTGCTCCCGCAATGGACGATTTTGCGGATTATCGGTCGGCTGGCGTTTCCTGTGTTCTCCTACTGCATTTGCGAGGGAAGCCGACGGACGTATCATCCATGGCAGTATCTGCTCAGACTGTTCGGGATGGGGCTGCTATGTATGTGGGCCTATTATGTGTATGACAAAACAGTCTATGGCAACATACTGATCACATTTTCGCTTTCGCTATGTGTATTGTACGCGTTTCAGTATTTGCAAACTTGCTGGAGGAAAAACAAGCTTGCCTTGCGGTTTGCCGGTGTTGCGGTGATGCTGGGCTGTGTGGGAGGCATCTGGCTAATCTGTGACTGGATGATCATTGATTACGGATTTTACGGTGTGATGCTGCCGCTGTTTGCCGAGTTGCCCGCGTGCATTGGGGAGAAATATTCCGATGCAGGCGATAAACGGGATTGGATTCGTTTGTGCGGCTTTTCGGTCGGTCTTCTGGTGGTTTCGCTGCAAATCGGCGGTATTCAGATATTCAGTCTGCTGGCCATACCGTTTCTGCTTGCTTACAATGGGACGAGGGGAGAGAAAAATCTCAAACACTTCTTTTATTGGTTTTATCCGGTGCATTTGCTGCTCATTGGTCTGGTGAGTATGTGCATTTAAAAGCCTCTGTGTATGCGGAGGCTTTTTCTTTCACGGATGAAACCAGCTTGCGCTTGACTTTCTCGATATTCGAGATATAATGGAAATAGAGAAACTCGATATTCGAGATTGAGGTGATGGGCTATGCCGAGGGCCAAGTTTCAGACGCTCACCGAGCAGATGTTTTATGTTCTTCTGTGCCTGCGGGAGGAGTGTTACGGTATTGATATTTTTGATAAGGTGTCAGCCATGACACAGGGGCGTGTCACGGTCGGTTCAGGCACGATGTATAACCTGCTGGAGCAGTTCTTGGAAGCCGAGATGATTCAGGAGGTGCACGTGGACGGCCGCCGCCGCAGTTATCTGCTGACGGATAAGGGGCGGGAGAGGCTCGACCGGGAATATCAGCGGCTGCGTGCACAGGCAGCGGATTATGAACGCATTTTCGGAAAGGGGGAGCCGAGATGAGAAAGACCAAACGCAGGATGGAGACATTGTCTTTTTATGACCGCACGGGTGTTGAGCGGCATCTGGAGCAGATGGCCGAAAAGGGGTGGATGATCGACCGTGTGACAGCATTTGGCTGGGTCTATCGCCGCATTGAGCCCGAAAAACTGCAATTTTCCGTTAGCTATTATCCCAAGGCATCTGACTTTGACCCGGGGCCGACTGAGGGTCAGCAGGTATACCATGCGTTCAGCGCGCATGCGGGCTGGCAGTATGTGTGCAACTGGGCGCAGATGCAGATTTTCTGCACCGACCAGCCCGATCCGGTGCCGATTGAAACCGACCCGGAGCTGGAGCTTGAGACCATCCATGCCGCGATGGTCAAGGGTTTTCTGGTGCCGTATGGTATTCTGCTGGCGATTGCGTTGGTATGGAGCGCAATGTTGGTACACACAGTGCAGCACGATCCAATCGGGCTATTTTCCAGCACGACCAATTTGTTTCTGGCGGTTGTGTGGCCGCTGCTCGGGCTGCTGTGTATCATCGAGATTGTCGCTTACCTGCGTTGGCGCAGACGTGCCAAAAAAGCAGCCGTGCGCGGCGAATTTATCGACACGCCCAACACACGCCCGTTTCAGCGTATGGTGTACTGGGTATGTATGCTGGTATTCGCAGTGCATCTTCTCTACAACGTGACCACAGGCTCGTCGATGATGCGGGTGATCAGCATTGCAATGGTGCTGTACATGTTTCTGTTGACCGCTGCAGTGCAGGGGATAAAACAGCTGCTGAAACGCAGAAAAGTCTCCCGCGGGGTCAATCGTGCGGTTACGTTGGCGGTGGACGTGGTGCTGGCGTTTGCGATGATGGCCGCCATCGTGTTCGGCGCCATCCGCGCCATGCAACATGGTCTGCTCGACCGATACAACCAGCCCGACACTCTGCCGCTCACGCTTGCCGATCTGTGGGGCGAAGAACTGCCCGCGGCAGACTATACGTCACACTGGACGGAAAACGCATCGCCGTTTGTCGCAGTATACGATGGCAGTCAGTGGGCATCTCCAACGGGCGCTGGCGTGGAAATCCCGTCGCTCGACTACACAATTACCGAGGTCAAGCTGCCTGTACTGTATGACCTGTGCCGTGCGCAGCGTCTGGCCGAGCAGGAGGATAGTCGATTGCCGGAAGATTTCCGAAAAACCTGTCAGCCGTGCGACGCCGCGCCGTGGGGTGCCAACGAAGCGTGGCAACTGGGCTGGCAGGATACCGGGCCGACGAATCAATACCTGCTGTGCTATGAGCAACGCATTGTAGAGGTTGGATTCAGCTGGCCGCTGACCGATGCGCAGAAGACCATAATTGGTGAAAAACTGCGAAATTTATGACGATAAACGCATGAAAATGTCCCTCTGCCGCGTGTTGCGGCAGAGGGACGATGCTTTTGAAAAGCTCAATTTTAGAAGACGGCAACGACAGCGCCCTTATAGGTGTCGTCGATGAACTGCTTGACAGCGTCGCTCTGGAGCGCCTTCTGGAGCGCCTGAATCTTGTCGCTGTTTTCGTCGCCGTTGCGGCAAGCGACTACGTTGACATAAACCTTGGCGTACTCCGGATTTTCAGTGATGAGCGAATCTTCCTTGGCGTTCAGGTCGGCCTGCAGCGCGTAGTTGCCGTTGATGACCGCAAGGTCAACGTCTTGGAGCGAGCGCGGCAGCTGCTCAGCAGCGATTTCCTGAATGTCGAGGTTCTTCGGGTTCTCGACAATGTCCAGCTTGGTTGCGTCCGAAGTCGGGTCGATGCCGTCTTTTAGCTTGATCAGGCCGGCATCCTGCAGCAGGAGCAGTGCGCGAGTCTCGTTTGAGCCGTCGTTCGGGACGGCAACGGTCGCGCCGTCGGCCAGTGCATCAAGCGTTGCAGTCTTGCCGGGATAGATGCCGAACGGCTCATAGTGCATCTCGATGGCGGAAACCAGATCGGCGTTATTCTCCTTGTTGAAGTTGTTCAGATAGGGGATGTGCTGGAAATAGTTCGCGTCCAGATCGCCGTCCACCAGCGCGGTGTTGGGCTGCACATAGTCGGTGAACTCGACAACATTGAGCGTCCAGCCCTCTTCGGCCAGTACGTCCTTGGCGGCGTTCAGGATTTCCGCGTGCGGTGTGGGGGATGCGCCGACCGTGATGGTCTTGTCATCGGATGCGCCGCCCGCGGAGGACTGCGCGTCGTTACCGCCGCCGCAGGCGGCCAACGCGGACAGGCACAGCGCGCCTGCCAGCAGTGCTGCAATTTTCTTCTTCATGGGAATCTCTCCTTTTCTATGGATGTTTTATCAAATTTTTTGATAACAAAGTAAGGGAATTAACGGTTGCGCTTGTCCAGATGGCGCGCAAGCCACATGCCGCAGACCTGAAAGATCTGCACGACAATAACAATAATGATAACGGCCACCAGCATGATCTCGAAATTATAGCGGTTGTAGCCGTAGTTGACGGCCACCGTGCCCAGACCGCCGCCGCCAATGAAGCCTGCCATTGCGGAGTAGCCGAGAATAGTCACGATTGAGATGGCGCCGCCCACCATCAGTGAGGGTTTGGCCTCGGGGACGAGCACCTTCCAGACGATTTGCCACGGGCTTGCCCCCATGGATTGCGCTGCTTCGATCACGCCGAACGGCACTTCCTTGATGGAGGACTCAACCATACGCGCGACATAGGGCGCGGCTGCGACCGTCAGCGGCACGATCATCGCGGTCGTACCGATTGCCTTGCCTGCGATCGCGCGCGTCATCGGGGTAATCATGACCGCGAGAATGAGAAACGGAATCGAGCGTAAAATATTGACGATGACGCCGAGCACTGTGTTGAGTATCGGCATCGGCCGGATGCCGCCCTTATCGGTCACGACCAGCAGCAGGCCGAGCGGCAGGCCAATCAGATAGGAAACCGCGGTCGATACAATGACCATATATAAGGTTTCCCATAGGCTCTGCGCCCAAAGTTCAGGTGAAAGCATCGGCGTCGCCCTCCTCTACATGCACATTCTGGGTTTCAAGGTATGCCAGCGCACGTTTTGCTGCGCGTTCGTCCTCGGGGAGTTGCAGAATCATCTGGCCGTAGGCGCGGCCGTCGATGTCCTTGGTGTCCGCGAACATGATGTTGACCGGCGCCTTGCACTCGAGCACCATGTTCGACACCACCGGTTCAAACGACGAGTTGCCGTCGAACACAATGCGGCAGTAGTGCTTGCCGGTGGCCAGCTTGTCCCGCTTGCCATCCGGATAGATGAGCTGCTTGGCCATTGCCGACTGCGGACGGGTGAACACCTGATCGACCGTACCCATCTCCGCGATGCGGCTGGAGTCAATGATTGCGACACGCTGACAGATTTCCTCGATGACCGCCATTTCATGCGTGATGACAATGATGGTGATGCCGAGCGTTTTGTTGATTTCCTTCAAAAGCGCAAGGATGGAGCGTGTCGTTGTCGGGTCGAGTGCGCTGGTCGCCTCGTCGCACAGCAGAATTTTCGGATTGGTCGCCAGTGCGCGAGCGATGGCAACGCGCTGCTGCTGACCGCCTGAAAGCTGGGACGGGTAGTTATCCGCGCGGTCACTCAGGCTGACGATTTCAAGCAGCTCATGCGCACGCTTTTCCGCATCCGCCTTTTTCATGCCCGCAATTTCGAGCGGGAAGCAGATATTTTGCAAGGCGGTGCGCTGCTGCAATAGGTTAAACTGCTGGAAGATCATGCCCATCGAGCGGCGCGCTTCCAGAAGAGCTTTTTTGGACAGCGCGCCAAGCGCCTGACCGTCCACTGTGACGGTACCCTCGGTCGGTTTTTCCAAAAAGTTGATGCAGCGGACAAGCGTGCTCTTGCCCGCGCCCGACAGGCCGATGATGCCGAATATCTCGCCGCGGCGGATATCGAGATTCACGCCGTCCAGCGCGGTGACCGTACCGGCCCGACCGCGGAAGGTTTTATTCAGGTTTTGGATGCGTACAATGAAATCCTGTTCCAAGTCCGTTCCCCCTTTTCAAAATAAAAGCGGAAAGCAGGGTCTGCTTTCCGCTCGTTTTCCATCTGAACCGTGCCATGCCGCATGAAAAGCGGCCCGCTTACAGCTTGCAGCGTCAGCGCTGCATGGCAGAAAAACGAGCAAAACCGCACATCATGCACATGGTCATCCGAATAGACAGCATAGCGGCTTCCTCCTTTTCCTACGGTTTTAATAGAGTTTATTCTCTGTGGTATTAGTGTAGTCTATCGCGGGGGATTTGTCAAGCAATTTCTGCGCTGAATCTACAAAACCTGCATTGGGTGGTTATTGGGCGGATTTTTGGCCCTTTCCGCCGCCATTTCCGTTACCGGCGCCATATCCCATGCCGGTACCCTGACCGGAGCCGTTTCCGGCCCCATGTCCCGTGCCCTGTCCTGTGCCGGCGCCCTGTCCCATGCCATTGCCTTGACCGTTACCGTTGCCTGCGCCGTAGCCATGGCCTCCGGGCACAGATTCCGGATCGCCGGACAGTGCGGCAATGCGGTCGCGGATTTCGCGCATGGTCAGTCCCTGTACATCCTCGGGGGCAACGCTTGGATCGAGTGATTGCAGCTCAAGAAAGGCTTGATATTTGCCGAAGGACAGTCCCGCTTCGTGTGCCTGCTCGATCTCCCCTGCGCTTGCCGCGTGGCAGTAGACGTTTTGCGTGCCTGCGGTGCAGGTTTCGGACTGCGCAAGAATCGCATCCGTCTGCCCTTGGTCATTGCCTGCGACCGCGATAGACAGCACTTCGTCCTGCGCGAGATAGTCCTCAACCGTGGGGTTTTGCAGCAGGCGGTCGAGCGCGTCGGCGTAGCTCAGGAAGCGAACGTCGAGCGACTCGGCCAGCGCGTCTCCGTCCTCGCCGATGCCATCGACGGAAATCACCTTATCAAACCGGTTGACAGCCAGCTCGACCGACGGGTTGATATCGATGCTGACGGCGCAGGTGGGGGAGAAGTAGACCCAGTAGCCCGTGCCGCCGGTCACCACTAGCGCAAGGCAGGCGAAGGCTGCCGCAAGGCGGCGCGCGGTACGCGGGCGGGCTTTTGCCGCACCGTAATCGTGTGTCTGGCGCGCAAGAAACGCACGGGTAGACTGTTTCAGGGCGTCATCTGCTGTGACCTTGTCCAGCGCGGTTTTCATTTCGTCACGCATCGTACTCCCCTCCCAACGTTTCTTTCAGCGCCTGTTTGGCGCGGTTTAGCAGCGTATAAATGGTATTGACGTTTTTTTTGAGGATTTGGCCGATCTGTGGGGCGGTATAACCCTCATAATAATGTAGATAGACCACATCGCGGTACTTGGGCGGCAGCGCGAGCACTGCCTCAAGCACGGTGTGGTCTTCCTGCGTCAGCTCAGCGGGTTGGTCGAGCAGAGTGTCGAGCGAAACCGTGCGGCTGCGGAAAAAGCTCTTGAGCAAATCCCGGCAGGCGTTAATTGTCACACGGATGAACCATGCCTTTTCGTGTTCCTCGTTTTCAAACACAGCGGTGCTGAGCACATATTTCAAGAACACGTTCTGAAAGATGTCCTCCGTGTCGGCATGGTTTTTCAAATGGATCATGCAGATCCGCCGGACGGTGTCTGCATACCGCTCAATCGCCCGATTTGCCTCCTGCTCGCTCCGCATCGTACCAACCTCTTACTGCCTGTTTGCTTATCTGTTCCAGCCTCGTCCCTGACCGCGGCCGTAGCCTGTGCCGTAGTTGTCGCATACGCCGTCGCCGTCCGCGTCGACGAAGTACTGACCGCGACCCGTGCCGTAGTTATCGCACACGCCGTCGCCGTCCGCGTCAACGAAGTACTGACCGCAGCCGCGACCCGTGCCGTAATTATCGCACACGCCGTCGCCGTCCGCGTCGACGAAGTACTGACCGCGGCCTGTGCCGTAGTTGTCGCATACGCCGTCGCCGTTAGCGTCAACAAAATTCCGTCCGCGACCGTTGCCGGCGGCGAATGCGCCCGTTACTGCCATCGAGAGAACCAGTGCTGCGCTGATCGTGCCCATTACCATCTTTTTCATATGAATTCCTCCTACATATTGTTGTCAGTGAATTTGGCTTGTTGTTTTGTGCCTTTCACTACCAATACGACTGGCAAAGGAGAATCCATTCAAAATCTCAAATCTTTTTTGAAAATTTTTTGGGGGGGCAAAAGAGAGGCGCCGCAGCGCCTCCCTTTCTTGTATGTTCTGATTTATTCGGCGGCCGCCTGCACGCCCGCCATGTCCTGCACGGACTTGCAGGTCAGCTCTTTGCTGATTTTGCCCGCAAAGCCGGTCAGCGTCTTGCCCGGGCCGACCTCGCACGCAGTGGTCAGACCCGCTGCCATGCCGTTTTCCACCAGCTGCGTCCAGCGCACGGGGGAGATCATGTGCTGCTCGAGATGTGCGGGAAGGTCGGAGCAGTCCAGCACCTGACCGTCCAGATTGGAATAAATGTCCATCTTCGGAGCGGCAAAGGTGAAATCCGAAACATACGCGCGCAGTTCCGCCGCAGCCTTTGCCATCAGCGGGGTGTGGAACGCGCCCGATACCGCCAGCGGTACCGCGCGGCGCGCGCCTGCGGCCTTGCAGTTCTCGACCGCCTCCGCGAGCGCGGCCTTTTCGCCCGCGATGACCAGCTGACCGGGGCAGTTATAATTGACCGGACGCACGATGCCGCTGGTCACAGCCGCACACGCGGCTTCGATCTTTTCGTCGTCCAGACCGAGGATGGCCGCCATGCCGCCGTCGATGGAGTCCGCGGCCTGCTGCATCAGCTTGCCGCGCATCGAGACAATCTTAACGCCGTCCGCCAGCGTCACCACGCCCGCCGCGGCAAGCGCGGTATACTCGCCCAGCGAGAAGCCCGCCGCCGCCTTAAACGTCACGCCGGCCTCGGTGAGCGCCGCGAGCGCCGCCATCGAGTGCGTGAAAATCGCAATCTGGCTGTTCTCGGTGCGCGAGAGGGTCTCCTTGTCGCTGTCAAAGCAGAGCTTTGCCACATCCAGCCCCGCGCCCTCGCTTGCTTCCTCAAAAACCAGCTTGGCCGCCTGTGAGTTTTCATACAAATCCTTGCCCATACCCGGGGCTTGCGCGCCCTGACCGGGGAAAAATGCAAAACCGTATTCCATGTTCCGTTCCTCCAAAAATCGCTGCCAAACCTCGGAAAAGGTTGACATTTTCGTGTCCTTTTATTATAATAGTCAAGGATTACTTTGTCAATCAAACTATTGTCGCTTTTCCACGCTTTGGGAGAGCGATTTGAACTTTTGGGGAGCGTGGAAATCATCAACAGCCAACTCATCGGCACGGGTTCGTGCATTCCGGATTTTGTACTCACCAACGCGATGCTCGAAACGATGGTGGACACCAGCGACGAATGGATCGTCAAGCGCACGGGTGTCAAAGAGCGGCGCATTGCGAAAAATACCCACACATGGGAGCTTGCCCTCGGCGCGGCGCAGAACGCGCTGGCGGACGCGGGCATTGCGGCGGAAGAGCTGGACCTGATTCTGGTCAGCACCTGCACGCCGGATACCAACACCCCGAATACAGCAAGCATCCTGCAGGATAAGCTGGGCGCGCGGCAGGTGGGCGCAATCGATATCAATAACGCCTGCGCGGGCTTTGTTTCCGCTACCGATATCGCGGACAGCTTCATCAAGGCGGGCAAGGCAAAGACCGTGCTGGTCGTTTCGGCGGAGACGCTGCACCGCATCACGGACTACACCGACCGTTCGACCTGTATCCTGTTCGGCGACGGTGCGGCGGCGGCAGTTTACCGCGCAACCGAGGAGCAGGACATCGGCATCCAGTCCACCTTTATCGCCGCGGACGGCTCGGGTGCGGAGTATTTGTACATGGAGGCGCTGCCGGTTGAGGACCCGTTTGCAGCCGAGCGTCCGGTGGACCCCAAGGCGCGTTTCCTCAAGATGCAGGGCGCGGCGGTCGTGCGCTTTACCGCCCATGCCGTGCCGCTGGCAATCGACACGGCCTTGCAGCGCGCGGGCGTGTCTGCGGAGGAGATCGACTGGGTCGTGCCGCATCAGGCCAACCTGCGCATCCTCGATGTGATTGCCAAGCGCTATCATCTGCCCAAGGAGAAGGTCTATGTCAACATGGACCGCTTCGGCAACACGTCATCCGCTTCCGTGCCGATTTGTCTGGACGAAATGCGGAAAAACGGTCTGCTGCAGGCAGGGCAGACCATTGTGTGCACCGGGTTTGGCGGCGGTCTGACCTACGGCGCATTTGTGTTGAAACTGTAAAGGAGAGAGTTCAATGAAAACCAAGATTACAGAATTGCTCGGTATCGAGTATCCGGTGGTGCAGGGCGCAATGGCGTGGATTGCAGAACACCATCTTGCGGCGGCGGTATCCAAGGCCGGCGGACTTGGCATCATTGCCGGCGGCGCGGCTCCGGTTGATTACATCCGCGACGAGATCCGCAAGGCGCGTGCGATCACAGATAAGCCGCTGGGCCTGAACATCATGCTGCTCTCTCCCAATGCGGATGACCTCGCGCAGCTCGCCATCGATGAGAAAATCGAGGTGCTGACCACGGGCGCGGGCAATCCGGGCAAATATATGGAAAACTGGAAAAATGCCGGGATCAAGGTGATGCCGGTTGTCGCGTCGGTGGCGCTGGCCAAGCGCATGGAGCGCGCGGGCGCGGACGCCGTTATCGCGGAAGGCATGGAGGGCGGCGGTCACATCGGTGAGCTGACCACCATGCCGCTGGTTCCGCAGGTGGTTGACGCGCTGAGTATCCCGGTCGTTGCGGCCGGCGGCATCGCGGATGGCCGCGGCATGGCGGCGGCGTTCATGCTGGGCGCCGAGGGCGTGCAGTGCGGCACGGTGTTCCTCGCGTCCGACGAGTGCTATATTTCGGAGAAGTATAAGGAACTGGTCCTCAAGGCGACCGATATCTCGACCGTTGTCACCGGCCGTCCGTCCGGTCATCCGGTGCGCTCGCTCAAGACCCCGATGGCGCGCAAGTGCCTCGAACTGGAGAAGATTGGCACCGATCAGTCACTCGAGGAGTTGGAGGCCGCGACCGCGGGTTCGCTGCGCAAGGCGGTGCAGGACGGCAACTACGAGGAAGGCACCTTCATGTCCGGCCAGATTGCGGGTATGCTCAAGGAACTTCGTCCGTGCGCGGATATCATCCGCGGCATGACCGAACAGGCAGAAGAATTGATGAAGAACGCTTACAAGCGCTTTGAATAAGGAGAACGACATGGGAGTTGCAATCGTTACCGGCGGCTCGCGCGGCATCGGCGCGGCCATTTCGGAAAAGTTGGCCGCGGAGGGACATGATGTTGTCATCAACTGCGCGTCCTCGGTCGAAAAGGCCGAGACGGTCGCGGAAAAATGCCGTGCACACGGCGTGAAAGCGGTCGTCAAGCAGTGGGATGTTGCCGATTATGACGCCTGCGCGGCGGCGCTCAAGGAAATCAAGGAAGAGATGGGCGTACCTTATATTCTGGTCAACAACGCGGGCATCACGCGCGACGGCCTGATGGTCCGTATGAAGGAGGATCAGTTCGACGCGGTCATCCGCACCAATCTCAAGGGCGCGTTCAACATGCTCAGCCAGTGCGGCGCGATGATGATGCGCGCCAAGCAGGGCCGTATCATCAATATTGCTTCGGTTGCCGGTATCGCGGGCAATCCGGGCCAGATTAACTATTCTGCTGCCAAGGCGGGCCTGATCGGCATGACCAAGACCGCCAGCAAGGAGCTTGGCGCGCGCGGCATCACCGTCAACGCGGTCGCGCCCGGCTTTATCGACACGGATATGACGCAGGTGCTGCCGGACGCCGTTAAGGAAGGCGCTGTCAAGCAGATTTCGCTCGGCCGCTTCGGCAAGCCTGAGGAAATTGCGGGTGTGGTTGCGTTTCTGGCGTCGGACGCGGCAAGCTATGTCACCGGTCAGGTCATTGTGGCCGACGGCGGCATGATTTGAATGAGTTTCGCGGCAGGCTTTGGTCGCAGGGAGTATAAGGGAAAAGGAGATGCTTTGATGGAACGAGTAGTCATCACCGGTATGGGCGCAATTACGCCGATTGGCAATGACGTGGAGACATTTTGGGCATCGCTCAAGGCCGGTAAGTGCGGCGTTGGGCCGATTACCAAGTTTGATGTATCGGATTTTAAGGTAAAGCTGGCCGCCGAGGTCAAGGATTTTGATGTGACCCAGTATGTGGACAAACGCGAGGCGCGCCGTATGGATGTTAACTGCCACTTCGCGCTGGCCGCAGCCCAGCAGGCAGTCGATCAGGCGGGACTGACGGAGGGCAATTTTGATCCCTACCGCACGGGCGTTATCTATGGCTCGGGCGTGGGCGGCTTGCAGATTGCCGAGCAGGAGATTCCCAAGCTCAACGAGAAAGGCCCGGGCCGCGTGTCCCCGCTGTGTATTCCCGAGATGATCGCCAACATGGCGGCGGCGTATATTTCGATGCGCTTTGGCTTTAAGGGCGAGAATTTCTGCCCGGTTTCCGCTTGCGCAACCGGCAATCACGCAATCGGCGAGGCGATGCGCACCATCCGTCACGGCTATCAGGACGTGGTACTCTGCGGCGGTACTGAAAACGGCATCATCCCAATTTCGATGGCGGGCTTCCAGAATATGAAGGCAGTACACACGGGTGATGACCCGACCTGTGCATCCATCCCGTTTGACGCACGCCGTTCGGGCTTTGTGATGGGTGAGGGCGCGGGGTGCCTCGTGCTTGAGAGCCTGTCCCATGCCAAGGCGCGCGGCGCCACCATTCTGGCAGAGGTTGCGGGCTACGGTGCGTCAGGCGACGCTTACCATATCACCAGCCCTTCGCCGGACGGTGAAGCGGCCGCGCATGCTATGCTGGGCGCGATTACGGACGCGGGTCTGACCCCGGCGGACGTGGATTATATCAATGCGCACGGCACATCGACCCCGCTCAATGAAAAGTATGAAACCATCGCCATTAAAAAAGCGTTCGGCGACGAGGCGTACAAGGTCAAGGTTTCCTCGACCAAGTCGATGACCGGTCACCTGCTGGGTGGCGCCGCGGCGGTGGAGGCAATCGCCTGTGTCATGGCGATTCGTGAAGGCATCATTCCGCCGACCATCGGCTATCAGGAGGCCGATCCCGAATGTGATCTGGATATCACGCCCAACAAGGCGGTTGAGATGCCGGTGAATGTAGCGATTTCCAACTCGCTGGGCTTTGGCGGACATAATGCCTGCATCCTGATTAAGAAGGTGTAAGATATGGATATCAAGGAACTCAAAGACGTTGCCGTCGAGCTGATGGACGCGCTCAAGACCAGAGGCTTGGGCGAGATTGAGCTGGAGATGGACGACGTAAAAATTAAAATCAAATCCGCGCCGCCAGCGCCGGTGGTTCCGGTCGCGGCCGCGCCGGTTGCTGCCGCACCCGCTGCTGCCCCTGCCGCTGCCGGGGAGGCTGCGCCTGCTGCGGGAGCAGCCGAGGAGCTGCCCGCAGGCACGCCGGTGAAAAGCCCGCTGGTGGGTACGTTCTATTCCTCGCCCGCACCGGATGCGCCGCCGTTCGTGCTGGTTGGCCAGAAGGTCAAGGAAGGCGATACGCTGTTCATCATCGAGGCGATGAAGACCATGAACGAGATCAAGGCGCCGTGCGATGGCACGGTCGTGCGAATTCTGGCGCAGCCGGGCGACATGGTTGAGTATAACCAGACGGTTGTTATCATTGAATGAGGTTAAGGGGGCTTTTCAAAGCCCCCTATCTTGAATAAAAAAGCATTAGATTGATAAAATCGCTTGCGCTGGATGAGAAAGAGGTATAAGATATATGCTGAATAAAGAACAGATCATGGAGATCCTGCCGCACCGTCCGCCCATGCTGCTGGTGGACGAAATCCTTGAAATGGATGAGGAGCATGCGGTCGGTACGCTGCATCTGACAGGCGATGAGTTTTTCTTCCAGGGACACTTCCCGGGCAACCCCATCATGCCTGCGGTGTTCCGGCTGGAGGCGCTGGCGCAGGTTGGCGGCGTGGCGCTGCTGTCCATTCCGGAGTTTCGCGGCAAGACCGCGGTGTATACCGGCATCGACAAGGCCAAATTCCGCGCGATGGCAAAGCCGGGTGACACGCTGCGGCTGGAGGTTAAGTTCGTCAAGCGCCGCGGACCGATGGCGGTAGCGGAGGGCGTTGCCTGGGTGGGCGACCAGAAGGCTGCCGAGGCGGAGATCAAGTGCATGGTCATCATGGACTGAGGCGGGGAAAGACATGTTTCAAAAGGTACTCATTGCGAACCGCGGGGAAATCGCGGTCCGCATCATTCAAGCATGCCGCGATTTGGGTGTGATTTCGGTCGCGGTGTATTCCGAGGCTGACCGCGAAGCGCTGCACGCGCAAATCGCGGACGAAGCGGTGTGCATCGGTCCGGCCCGCGCGGCGGACAGCTATCTGAATATGGATAATATCATCTCGGCGGCACTTGCGTCGGGCTGTCAGGCGATTCATCCGGGCTTCGGCTTTCTGTCGGAAAACCCGGACTTTGCCGAGCGCACCACGCAGGCCGGTCTGGCCTTCATCGGGCCGACCGCCGCGACCATTCGCCTGATGGGTGATAAATCCGAGGCAAAGCGCAATGCGATTGCGGCAGGCGTGCCGGTCGCACTCGGCACGGACGGCCCGCTGCGCGATTTTGACGAAGCGCTGTCCGAGGCGGAGCGCATCGGTTATCCGGTGATGCTCAAGGCGGCTTCCGGCGGCGGCGGCAAAGGCATCCGCGTGGCGCATGACGTGCGCGGACTGAAGGACGCATACGACAGCGCGGCGGCGGAAGCGGTCGCGAACTTCGGCGACGGCCGCTTGTACATGGAAAAATACATCCATAACCCGCGCCATATTGAGGTGCAGATTCTGGGCGACAGCTTTGGCAATGTGGTGCATCTGTTCGAGCGTGAGTGCTCGGTGCAGCGCCGCCATCAGAAGCTGATTGAGGAAAGCCCGTCGGCCTTCGTCACGCCGGAGCTGCGTGCGAAAATGACCAAGGCGGCGGTCGATCTGGCAAAGCGCGTGGGCTACCGCAACGCGGGAACGATTGAATTTCTGGTCGACAACGACCGCAACTTCTATTTTTGCGAGATGAATACCCGGATTCAGGTTGAGCATCCGGTTACCGAGCAGGTGACCGGCGTAGACCTCGTGTGTGAGCAGATCCGCTTGGCGGCAGGCGAGTTGCTGTCGTTTACGCAGGATGATCTGGAACTGCGCGGTCACGCGATCGAATGTCGCATCAACGCGGAGGACCCGTCGCGCGACTTTGCTCCTTGCCCGGGCACACTGGTTTCCATGCACTTGCCGGGCGGACCGGGTGTACGCATGGATACGGCGGCCTATCAGGGCTATAAAATCCCGCCGTTCTATGATTCCATGATAGGCAAGCTGATTGTTTACGGCGCGGATCGGCAGCAGGCGATTGCCCGTATGCGCCGCGCGCTGGCGGAAACGCTGTTTGAGGGCGTGGTGACCGGCACGGACTATCAGATGCACATTTTGCGTTCCAAAGCGTTTGAGGACGCGGAGTTTAACGTCAATTCCATTGCAAACGGAGATTTTGAGCCATAAAAGAGGGGAGGAAGCGCCATGCTGCTCGATTTATTCCAGAAAACGCGGGAAACCTCAATGGAGATGAAGCCGCAGGAGGAAACGGGCGTCAAAGTGGTCAAATGCAAAGGCTGCGGCGCGGAGCTGAAAGCCTATGCCTATGGTAAAAACCTGTATGTGTGCCCGCATTGCGGCCGATACGGGCGGCTGCTCGCGCGCACACGCATCCGTCAGATCGCGGATAAGGACAGCTTTACGGAGTTGTATGCCGATCTGGCGCCTGCCGACCCGATTGATTTTCCGGGTTACGCGGACAAAGCGGCGCAGCTGGCAGAGAAGGTCGGTATGCCGGACGCAGTCAAGACCGGCGTATGCCGCATTGGCGGAGTAGAAACCTGCATCGGCGTGATGGACAGCCACTTTATGATGGCATCTATGGGCTCGGTGGTAGGCGAAAAGCTGACCCGTCTGTTTGAATACGCGACGGAAAAAGGTCTGCCCGTGGTGCTGTTCACCTGTTCGGGCGGCGCGCGCATGCAGGAGGGCATGTTCTCCCTGCTGCAAATGGCCAAGGTTTCGGCGGCGGCGCGTCGGCACTCGGATGCCGGGCTGCTGTATATCACGGTGCTGACCGACCCGACCACCGGCGGCGTGACCGCGTCGTTTGCGATGCTGGGCGATATCATCCTCGCGGAGCCGCGCACGACCATCGGTTTTGCCGGACGGCGTGTCATCGAAGGCACGATCGGCGAAACGCTGCCGGATGATTTTCAATCGTCCGAGTTCTTGCTTTCGCACGGCTTCTGTGATAAAATAATTCCGCGTAACAAGCTCAAGGGCACGCTGGAGACGCTTCTCAAGATCCATCGGCGGCCCAAACCCAAGAAACGGCAGGTGTGGCATTATGGCGAATAGACCTGCAAGTGAAAAAATGCGCATCATCCATGACCCTAAGCGTCCGCAGATCGAGGATTATATTGGTGAGCTGTTCACCGACTTTGTCGAGCTGCACGGTGACCGGTATTTTGCTGAGGATCACGCAATTTGTGCAGGTGTGGCGATGTTTAACGGCATGCCGGTGACGGTCATCGGCCACCGCAAGGGCAAGACGACCGAAGAAAAGATGGCCGCGAACTTCGGTATGGCCAATCCGGAGGGCTATCGCAAGGCACTGCGGCTTGCGCATCAGGCGGAGAAATTCCATCGTCCCGTAATTTGTCTGGTCGATACGACGGGTGCATTCCCCGGTGTGGGCGCGGAAGAGCGCGGACAGGGCGAGGCAATTGCCCGCTGCCTGTATGAGTTCATCGAACTGCGCACGCCGGTGATTTCTGTTGTAACAGGCGAAGGCGGCTCGGGCGGCGCGCTGGCGTTGGCTGTGGCCGACCGTGTGCTGATGCTGGAAAATGCACTGTATTCGGTCATTTCGCCGCGCGGCTGTGCTTCCATCCTGTGGAAGGACCCCACCCGCGAGGCTGAGGCTGCGGATACCCTGCGCATCACGGCACAGGATTTGTATGATTTCGGTATGATTGAAGGTATCGTGCCCGAGGGTCAGACGAACGCACAGCTGATCCGCAATGTGGGCCGCGCGCTGCGCGATCAGCTTGCAGAGCTTGCAGCCGAGCCGGATATGGACACGATGCTGCAAAAACGGTATGAAAAGTTCCGCAAAATCGGGATTTTCAGACAAATAAATCAAGATATAAATGAAGGAGTGTAATTCCCATGTTTGAAAAGGTTTGCGAGATTCTGGCTGACAAGTTCGATGCCGACGCTTCCACCATGACCATGGATACCAAGGTAAAGGAAGATCTGAACGCGGACTCTCTGGACGTTGTTGAGCTGATGATGGATCTCGAGGAGAACTTCGGCGTGACGATCTCTGACGAAGAGGCTACCCAGATGAGCACCATCGGTGACATTGTCAAGTATATCGAGGAGCATCAGAACTAATTTGCTGCAAAGCAAAGGAAAGGCTTCGGAACCACAGGGGTTCCGAAGCCTTTTTGTATTTCAGGGGTTATTGGCTGTTAAGCCGAAAGGTGACGCGCCAGTTGCCATCCGTCAGGCGGCTTGCAGTGTAAAAGTTACCGTGCAGCGTGCAGTCTGCTGCCTGTTCCGGAGTGACATCGAAGATGAATTCCTGATAGTCCGTGCGGTCGTCGGTATCCGGGTGTTCAGTGAAAGAAAGCGTATAGGCAGAGCTGACCATTTCTCCGGATGGGGTTTGCAGATACAGCCATCCGTGAGTGTCGAGCGTGGATTTTTGCCGCATGCGAAGCTGGAGGTGCAGTTGACCGTCGATCCAGCCCATTCCGGTGATGGCGAGATGGTCGGCTGGCTCGTACAGCGGTGCCTGCGGCGCAAGAAACCATGCGCTGTCCGGCAGGCTATCGGCATCGACAGCGCTGCCGCCGCTGAGATAGGGATCGCGTGACTGGCTGTCAATCCACAGGGTTTCCGGTGCAATCGAGGCATCCGCAAGAGACAGTGGAATGGCTGTACCTTCCAGCGTTTGCTTGCCGCTGAGCAGCTGACGCACTGAGAAGGTATATTTACCGGTGGGGATTGGCGAGCCGTCCGCCTGTTCCAGCGTAACCAAAAACAAAGCGGTGCGCGTCTGCTCGTCATAGGAAACGAAATCGCAGTGTCCGGTTACACCGGTGCGGCTGGGGAAGTTCAGATGGTAGCTGTCAAACAAGTCGATTGTCTCGTCAAAACGGTCACCAATCAGGTCTTGCAGGGAAAGATATACCATGGCGGTATTACCGTCAATGACAGCAGACACCACTTCCATCTTTACGCCGTTATCCTCACAGGACTCCTTAACCGGTATAAGATTTTGCGCCAGTGCAGGGGAAATAAGGTACAGCGCTTGATATACGACGGGAATATTGGCGGCAAGGGCTGGTGTGATGCAGCCCAGCAGCAGTGCGGCGACCAGTGCGGCGAATAATCCGCGCCGCAGGCGGCGCTTGGGACGATAGCCTTTGTGCATGCGCGTCAGGGTATCGTTGACCAGCGTATCAGACGGCGCAATGCGGTCATTCATGCCGCGGTAGGTTTGCTTAAAGTTCATTGTCCCTCTCTCCTTTCAGCAGATCGCGTAGCTGCGCCCGCGCGCGGGTCAACCGCGTGCGGATGGTGGACGGCTTTTCGCCCGTCATGCGCGCAATTTCTTCGGCGGAATAGCCTTCATAGTAAAACAGATGCACTGCGGCGCGGTATTTGGGCGATAGCTGACGCAGCGCGTCATCCAGTGCGTGTTCCTCCGGCGCGGGGAACGGGATGCGCTCGTCAAGCGGTACGTCATGCCGCCGCCATGCCGCGCGCCAGTGGCTTTTCAGGCAGTTGAGGGTCACGCGCAGTATCCATGCCTTTTCGTGGACTGCGCTGTCAAATACCGGCCGATGCTGGGCCACGCGCATAAACACCTCCTGAAACACATCATCCGCGTCGTGGCGGCTGCGTGTTTGCGCGTAAGCCAGCCGGTAAACGGTGTTTCCGTAGTCGTGGAGCAGCTGTTCCGGGGTTTTGTCTGTCATGCGCTCCCGCCTCCTTTCACTGAGAATACGTCGTAGGGCATGTGATTGCTACAAATTTTACTGAATTTTGGTTGCAAAGCGTGCCGCAGCCTGCTATCATGAACATAACAAAGGAGGGATTGAGATGGACGAGAATCTGGAAGGAATCCAGCGGCCGATTTATCACAATTTATGGGTATATTGGCTGATGCAGCTGATTGGGTTGGTGCTACTGCCGTTTGCGCATATCATCGCCTCGCTTATGGGCTTTGTAGTGGGGGTGGTACAGCTTTATGAGTTGTACACTATGCGCGAAGTGTCGGACGGCATGGGACGCGCATGGCGTACGATGTTGCTCAGCCTTATACTGACCTTCGGCGGTCTGATCCTGACGCTGTTGGCAATCGGCTCAGTGTTGAGCATTCTTCTGCTGCTGGTTACATTGGCGGGTCTGATCGTCATGATTGTGGCGGATTACTATTTCTATTTTGCATTGGATGAGTTGATCTTACCTCGTGGCTATTCCTATCCGTCTGGACGTATCCGCTGGTGCTTCTGGCTGTCCCTGATAGGTGGAATTATTGCCACCATTGTGGGAGCGGCATCCTCGTTTTTGGCGCTCGTGGTGCAGATTGTTATTGCGGCGGTCATCGTCTGGCTGCTGTGGCAGTATTTGCAGGCGGTCAAGGCAAAAGAGGGTGCTTGATGCGAAAAAAGAGGACGGAATTTCCGTCCTCTTTTTGCTTGGGTGATGTAGAGCGCTTAACCCTGTACCGCGATAACCTCGACCTCAACCTTTGCGTCCATCGGCAACGCCGCAACCTGCACGCAGGAGCGCGCCGGTGCGTTTTCGGGGAAATACTTGCCGTATACGCTGTTGAATGCCGCAAAGTCATTCATATCCGCAAGGAAGCAGGTGGTCTTGATGACGTGGTCGAACGAAACGCCGCCTTCCGCCAGAACGCAGCGCAGGTTCTGCATGACCTGCTCGGTCTGCTCCTCGATAGTGGTTGCCTCGATTTTGCCGCTGCTCGGGTTGATCGGGATTTGGCCAGAGGTGAAAATCATCTTGCTTGCTGCGATGGCCTGAGAATACGGGCCAAGCGCTGCGGGTGCGAGATCGCTATGCAGTACTTGCTTGATGGACATAAGAACACTCCTTTATTTCAATATAAATAAATTACTTCTTGCTGCCTTTGACCTTTTTCAGGCGTTCGGTATTGGACAGAATCTTCTTACGGATGCGCACGCTCTTGGGCGTGATTTCCAGCAGCTCATCGTCCGAGATGAACTCAAGCGCGGCCTCAATCGACATCTGACGCGGCGGAATCAGGCGCAGCGCGTCGTCCGAGCCGGAGGCACGCATGTTGGTCAGCTGCTTTTTCTTGCAGACATTGACCGCCATATCGTCACCGCGCGGATTCTCACCGATGACCATGCCTTCATACACCGGTGTGCCCGGCCCGATGAACAACGGCCCGCGCTCCTGCGCGTTAAACAGACCGTAGCCAACGGCTTCGCCGGTTTCAAACGCAATCAGAGAACCGGTGGTGCGCTTTTGGATATCGCCCTTGTACGGCTGATAGCTATGGAATACCGAGCTGAGCACACCCTCACCCTTGGTGTCGGTCAGGAACTCGGTGCGGTAGCCGAACAGGCCGCGCGCCGGAATCAGGAACTCCAAACGCATGCGGTCTGCGCCCTTGGGATTCATCGATACCAGCTCACCCTTGCGGCTGCCCATCTTTTCCATGATAGCGCCGACCGCGTCCTGCGGCACGTCTGCAATCATACGCTCAACCGGTTCGCATTTGACGCCGTCGATTTCCTTGAACAACGCCTTGGGTGCGCCGACCTGGAACTCATACCCCTCGCGGCGCAGATTCTCGATCAGGATAGACAGGTGCATCTCGCCGCGGCCGCAGACGCGGAATGCGTCGGTCGTGTCGGTCTCGTTGACGCGCAGGGACACGTCCTTGAGAAGCTCACGGAACAGACGCTCGCGCAGATGGCGCGAGGTGACGAACTTGCCTTCCTTGCCGGCAAACGGCGAATCGTTGACCGAGAAGGTCATTTCCACCGTTGGCTCGGAAATCTTAACAAAGGGCAGCGGTTCAACATGCTCCGGATCACACAGTGTTTCACCGATGGTAACATTTTCGATGCCCGAGAAGCAAACGATTTCGCCCGCCTTGGCCTCGTCTGCCGGCTGACGGCTCAGCTCTTCGATGGTGTAGAGCGTGACGACCTTGGCATTGTACGGCTGGGTTGCGCCGTGATAATCGCAGACTGTGACCTGCTGGCCGACCTTCATCGAGCCGCGCTCGATGCGGCCGATGCCGATGCGGCCGACATATTCGTTGTAGTCAATCGAGGAAACCAGCATCTGAGTCGGGCCTTCGGTGTCGACCTGCGGAGCCGGAACGTGTTCGAGGATCTGCTCAAACAGCGGGGTCAGGTCGGTGCCCTCGGTATTCGGGGACATGGACGCGGTGCCCGCGCGGCCGGAGCAGTAGACAATCGGGCTGTCCAGCTGCTCGTCGGAAGCGTCGAGGTTCAGAAGCAGCTCGAGCACCTCGTCGCCGATCTCGCCCAGACGCGCGTCCGGACGGTCGATTTTGTTGATGGCAATGATGATTTTATGACCAAATTCCAGCGCCTTCTGGAGGACGAAACGGGTCTGGGGCATCGGGCCTTCCGCTGCATCGACCAGCAGCACAACGCCATCTACCATCTTGAGGATACGCTCGACCTCGCCGGAAAAGTCCGCGTGGCCCGGGGTGTCGACGATGTTGATTTTTACGCCCTTGTAATGTACCGAAGTGTTTTTTGCCAGAATGGTGATGCCGCGCTCGCGCTCGATGTCGCCCGAGTCCATGACGCGCTCTTCTACCACCTGATTTTCACGGAATGCGCCTGCCTGCTTGAGCATCTGGTCAACCAGCGTGGTCTTGCCGTGGTCAACGTGTGCGATGATGGCAATGTTGCGCAAATCGTTACGAACCATATCTATTCCTCCATCTGCGGGTAATTTTCGTGCAGATATTATTATACCCGCTTTTTGGTGGGTTTTCCACCTGTGTTATCATCAAAATTCGTGTCAAATATGCGTGTAAAACTGGCAATTTTGGCGCGTTTATGTCTGTATGCACGAATTTGTGCGCTCAGCCAGCATGCCTTGACAGCAGCGGGGGCGCACAGTATACTGAAAGCAGCAAAGACGGTCGGAAACCATCATGACATATAAAAGGAGGATGACTGATGTTTGGACGGAGCAGGAGATTTTTGTGTGCGGTGCTGGTGGGAGCGCTGTGTGTGGGTGCTGCGGGTGCGGCAGACGCAACGGGGAATTTGACGCCTAAGGGCGCACAGGCATATCTTGACGCGATTGCGCAGCTGCAAGGGCAGTACGGTACCGCATCAATCGCGCCGAAGGACAGTCCGCTCAGCGGCATGTGGCAGGGGCTTTCGCTGGCGCAGCTGGTGGACTTTGACGGCGACGGTACGCCTGAGCTCTACTGCGGCAGCTTCAGCGGTCAGCACCTTTATACCTACGACGGTGAACTGGCGGATTTGAAGATTCCCGAGCGGGTGAGCAACTTCGGCACGGATGTTTCCCCCGCTACGCTGTTGTATATCGATGCGGATAAGGCGTATTTGGTAGACGGCTATGAGGTGATGAATGGCGGCGAGGTACAATATCTAACCAAACAGGGCAATCAGATGACGGCGGCGCTGACCTATGTGGATGCGATTGGCGAAAATCCGGATGGAACATGGGGCGCACATATCTGCACCGTCAACGGACAGCCGGTTTCGAGTGAGGAATTGGAATCCGCTCTGGCGCAGTTGACCGCGGGAATGACGGAAAAGAACTATTCTTATTGGGATATCTTATCGGATCAGGATACTGTGGATGGCACGGTGCAGCAAACGATTGCCGCGCTGCGTGCGTTGACGAATCCGACGGCGGTGGTATCCTCGCACAAGGTGACGGTTGACGGCGAGCCTGTATCGCTGGCAGCGTATGAAATTGGCGGCAACAATTATTTCAAGCTGCGCGATCTGGCACAGGCACTATCCGGTACGGCCGCACAGTTTGAGGTGGCGTGGAACGGCGCGGCGCAGCGCATTGACTTGACCGCTCACACAGCTTACACACCAGTTGGCGGCGAATTGGCCGCTCTTCCGACGGGCAGCAAAGCGGCGGCGCTGACGAAGGCGTCGGTTTATCTGGGAGATACGGCCCTTGAACTGACCGCGTATGAAATTGGCGGCAATAATTACTTTAAGCTGCGCGATCTGGGCGCGGCTCTGGATTTTGCCGTGCAGTGGGACGGTGCCGCGCAGACCGTGGCCATTGATACGGATGCGCCTTATGCGGAATAACCATACACAGAGCGGCGGCCTGCTGATGCGGGCTGCCGCTTTGCATGGTCGCATATTTGGGGACGAAGAGAATTTGGCGCGGAGACAGGGAGATTACGTCATTTTTTTATGGAAACCCGGCCTGAAATGTGCTATAATGGGTTCGCAATACTGAACATAGATTGAGGAATGCCATATGAAAGGAATTATTCTTGCTGCGGGAAAAGGATCGCGTCTGTATCCGATGACACGGCCGGTGTGCAAGCCTCTGCTGCCGGTATATGACAAGCCGATGATTTACTATCCGCTGGCGGTACTGTTGCAGGCGGGCATCCGTGACATTCTTATTATCATTCCACCCGGAGAGGAAGGGCCGTTTTACCGGCTGCTTGGCTCGGGAGGACGCTTCGGTGTGCATATCACCTATGAGGTGCAGGAGGTGGCGCGCGGTATCGCGGACGCGCTGCTGATCGGTGAGCAGTTTATCGGCGAGGATGATGTCTGCCTCGTTCTGGGAGATAATATCTTTTATTCGCCCGATTTCGAGGGCTATTTGCAGCAGGTGCTGCGTTTGGGGCAAGGTGCTTGTGTATTCGGGTATCATGTGGACGATCCGCGCGCGTTCGGCGTGGTGGAGTTTGATGAGGAAGGCCGTGCGGTGTCGATTGAGGAAAAGCCGCGCTATCCCAAGTCCAATTATATCGTACCCGGACTCTATTTCTATGATAATTCGGTTATGGAAATCGCGCATAACCTCAAGCCGTCCGCGCGCGGTGAGCTGGAAATTACGGACGTCAATCTCGAGTATTTGCGCCGCGGTGCGCTGCGTGTGGTGAAGCTGGACAAGGATTTTGTCTGGCTGGATGCCGGCACAGCGGATAATTTGCTCGATTCCGCACAGGAGGTCAAGCGGGTGCAGGATGAAACCGGCCGTTATATTGCCTGTCTGGAGGAGATTGCGTATCAGCGGGGTTATATCAGCCGCCAGACGCTGCAGCGGCATGCGTCCGATTTGGCAAAGACACTGTACGGGCAGTATTTGCAGTGCCTGTAAGGGAGTCCAATGACAACGGCTTGTCGCATATCAAGGCGGCGCTGCTTTCTCCGTTTATCGTGATTCCATTTGTCGAAGGGGAACTCACCATCGGTCCGTGGCAAAACCGGACGCTGGTCAAGTGTGACACCTGTGACATTGTTTTTCAGGTCATGGGGGAGTAACGCGATATGCAAAAGTCGCAAGCAAATGCTTCCGGCTTTGTCTCCTGAAAATGAGATTAAAATACCGCAGGGTGTATAACCCTGCGGTATTTTGATGGGAGAATCTTACACTTGTGTTTGGAAATATATGAAAAAGCAGGAGCTGTAATAAGGGGAAAATCCTCAGGGAAGGTATCTCTAAAGAGTGGGCGGGCTATCGGGGAGAAGGCGTGTACTGCAAAAACCTCTTTTGTGGTATTTTGCGCAGGAGATGTGCAAAATCGCACACTATTCGGCAATTCAAAAAGCAAAATTTTGATATGGGATAAAATGTACATATGGAATCGTCGAAAAGTATGATATAATAAAACACACGAAATGAGTATGAATGAAAACGGGAGAGAAGCATGAATCTAATTTTAAGCGATAGGCCGCTCAGCCTGATGAAAGCAGACCACAGTTGCACGGAATATATTGATCTGTCAACGCTGCACATTGCCAACTGTGTCGGCTGTTTCGGTTGCTGGACGAAAACGCCCGGAAAATGTGTCATTCGGGACGACGCTGTGCAGGTTTATCCCCGCATCGCACAAAGCGACAGGGTGCTGTATGTCAGCAGGGTCAAATACGGAGGCTACGACACGACAATGAAAACCATGCTGGAGCGAGCCATTCCGGTGCAGCAGGCATTTATTCGTCTGTGGAACGGGGAGACGCATCATGTACAGCGGGATGTTAAGCCCAAGCATGCAGTCATTATCGGCTACGGTGACTTGTCAGAAGAAGAAAAGGATATTTTCCGGCAGTTGGTTGCGCGCAATGCAAACAATATGAGCTTTACAAGCTGGCGTGTGGTATTTGTGTCGGAACAGGAAGTGGACCAAGTGGTTCAAAGCGAGGTGCAGTCATGGGACAAGTAATGCTGATAAATGCAAGCCCACGGGCGCCGAAATCCAACTCTAAGCAGTACGCTGAGATGTTTGCTAAGGTATGTCCCATAGAAACGTCGTACTTTGCCGTCACCAGAAATAACCATAGAGAGCTGTGCCAGTCTATGGAGGATTTTTCGGATGTATTGCTGGTGTTTCCGCTCTACGCGGACGGACTGCCGGTGACATTGATGAATTTTCTCAAGACACTCGAGCAAAATGCGCCACGGTGGAAACCGCGTGTTTCGGTTCTCATCAACTGCGGCTTTATGGAGCCGGAGCAGAATGATATCGCGGTGCGGATGATACGATTGTTTTGCAAGCAAAACGGTTATCCGTTTGGCTCGGTTCTGAAAATCGGGAGCGGCGAGGCTATTCTGTCCACGCCGTTTCGGATTCTGGTTCGTTCCAAAATGAAAAAGCTGGCTGCCGCTATTGCGGCGGAAAAGGCACAAACATGGAAGGTTACCATGCCGATTTCCAAAAACATGTTCCTCCGCGCGTCCACCAGCTATTGGACGAATTATGGAAAGCGCAACGGGATCACAAAAGAACAGATGGAAACCATGAAAATCGAGGAATAAGCGTAGGGGGACAATCCGATGAACTATCGGTATTGGCTGGCGGCGGTGCTGCTGTTGACTGCACTATCAGGATGCACCACTCCGGAAGAGCAACAGAATATTCCACCGGAAGGGACAGTCGATGCTGCCGCAGCCGAGGATGAAGCACGGATGCCCGTTGCAGCACCGGATACGGCAGAGGCTGATACGCAAGCCGCAGATATACCGAGTCCCCCGCAGGACGCGCAGGAATTTGTCCGTGTGCAGGACTATATTCCGGATATCGCGGTCGACTTACGCTACGCCACCACGGATAACTTTACCGGCACGGTGATTTATGCCTATGACGATGCTTGGCTGCGCTATGCTACAGTCAGCAAGCTGTCGGATGCGCAGGAGCAGCTCAAGGCACAAGGCTACCGGCTTTGCATATGGGATGCGTTTCGCTCGGCCCATTCGCAGCAGACCTTGTGGGAGACTTATCCAGACGGGAATTATGTTGCAAATCCCGCTAACGGCTATTCTGGGCATACCCGCGGAGACACGGTTGACGTCACGCTGGTGACACTCGATGGGGAGGCTGTAGAGATGCCTTCTGGGTTTGACGATTTTACCGCGCTGGCGGATCGGGATTATGAAGATGTGTCTGCGGCTGCAGGCGAACATGCGGTGCTGCTGGAATCAGTAATGGAGTCTTGTGGCTTTACCGGATATGAAAAGGAATGGTGGCATTATAGTGACAATGACCGCGCGCAGCCTGCGCCGGATTTTGAACCGACAGCATAGATCGACACGGTGATGACTAACTGCAAGGCATAATCATTGAAAATAGAATAAAAAAGCAAACCCGTCACGAAAGTGAAACGCACCCCATTTGTTAGACAGTGTGGCACACTGAATAACGAATGGGGTGCTTTATTATGGAAAAAGGAAAACAAGTACGGAATACTACGCCGGAATTGCAGAAAACAGTGAGAGGAAATGTTTAGGGTAACACCGCACAATGAGTGAAAAAAGACCGTCCTGCCAGCAAATTGCTATGAGTAGAACGGTTTGACCGCGCAATAATCGCAGATGGAGTCAGATTCGCCAAGGTGAACATGATATTCAGTTTTGCGATCTGTTTTCGCAGGCCTCGGTATAGAGTTTTCCGATACCGGAGCTGATGTTTGACGACTGCAAAGAGATGTTCTACTTTGGCCCGTACAGAAGATTTTTCCCGTTCACGGCGCTTGATCTGTGCCTGAGCGCATGGAGAGACTTGCTTACTCTGGGATGGACGACGGTTGATCTTGTAGCAGATCCGCTTCCCCTGATGGTTGCAGACCATTGCGCCTTCTCGCTTTCAGCGCCCAGATACCCGCTGTCGCTATATACAACCGTCTCATCGCCGGTCAGAAGCTCCGACACCATGGTAACATCATACTGGTGTCTTGAATCGTATGCACCAGACCACTGTCCTTGTCTATGCCTATGTGGGCCTTATAGCCAAAGGTTCTTATTGACCGAATGTGTCTCTGGATTACGCTTCTTTTCTCCATTTTTCGTGGATGAGGGTGCAGAAATTAATGTAGAATCCACAATCGTTCCCTTTTCAGCAGAAGACCACGCTTTTACAGCAACCCTACCACTTGGGCAAACAGTTTTTCTGCAGGACATGCTTGATCAGCAAATTGCGGAATCGTCATAGCGCATCGCCATCCGGCATCTGATTGCTGGATTCCACTTTACCATGTTTTGCACCACTGGACATACTTGTTCTGTGTGGTGTTGCCTTAAATAAAAGTCTGCGTATGAAAGAAGGGGTGAGAGTTTCTGTGTTTTCATCTGGGAAAATATTGTAATATTGTGAAATATAAGGTATAATATTAATATATAATGCAGGATAATCTGTCATTATCAAACTCTTTAAGGTAACCACCAATCGCTTTTTATTTGGGTAAAAGGAGAAAATAAATGAAGATTTTTATTAGTTGGTCAAAGCAAATGAGTATGGAGTTCGCAATAAAAATCAAGCAATTGCTAGAAAGTATAGATCCAAATATCAAAGCTTTCGTTTCAGAAATGGATATAGGTGGTGGAGAGGATGTCCAGAGCAAGATTATTGAAAATATAAACCAATGTGATAAGTTAGTTATATGCTTTACTAAGGAAACAAAAAGATCACCCTGGCTATTGTTTGAAGCGGGATATGCTCGTGGATGCAGAAAAAAAGTAATCCCGCTTCTCTTTGATTTTGATTCAAATTGGCACTCATGGATTGACAATCCTATGAACATTGCTCGTGAAATTCGGTTCCATGGACCCAATTTTGTTTCAGAATTTATGAAATCCTTTGATGTCCAAGACACTCCCCAAAACAGGCAAAAAATCACTCAATTTCATCAGGAGATTCTTGAAATAAAAGAAAAAAATAGGGTAGTTGATGTAGAGTGTGAAGACTTAATCGAAAGACTACTCAATGACGGATCATTCTCCATGCAAAACCCATATTTCAGAGAAAGATCCGCCTTTTTCTTGACTGGCTTTGAAAGTTTTGAACTATATAAAATAATAATTGATTCCTTCTTATACACTGGGAAGTATCTGTGGATATATGGAAGGAAAAATATGAAGCTGTTTAGCGGAAATTATAATAATTTTTTTCGTTATCTAGATGAAAAGGCTTTTGACAGTAAATTAGGGATGGATGGTATTGATTTTAGGTGCCTATTCCTTGACCCAACTTCGGATGAAGTAAAACGGGCACATAAACAGCAAGAAATTTTTCTTTCCGAGTTGAACTCGTCTATTTTCAGAGCACAATCTGTCGTGGGAAAAAACACAGAATTGAAGAAATGCTTTCGATCATATTCTCATAGACGCGAAGAAATAATAATTAGGCTAGACAACTGTATTTTATATTCGAGGCCGGTTTTTGATTCAAATGGTGTACCCCAATTACTAACTAATACAGGATTTGAAATATTTAGTATAAAGACAGATAAAGGAAAGGAATGTATCAACAAGTTTGAGGTTATTTGGAACAACGCCAAGGAAATGTTTTAACCTCTTTTCAAGTTGATAAACTCTATAGCACTACATACAACTTGATCCACTGTCAAATGTGTTACATCAATATTTTTAAATACAGAAGGAAACGCTTGGGACAATTTTTGCGTACTATCATAAAGAGAACAGTTTGCTTCGAATGATATGTCTAGAAACGGTTTATATTTGCGTTCATCTCTCCCGCAAAGTCTCAAAGATAAAGATTCTTTGGTTTTTATATATAAGTTTATAAAGACTACATTCCTGTTTTGAACGATTCCATTTAACACTTCAGGTACGATATGAACACCATTTATAATAGATGGAATCCCCTTCCTTTGTTGCCGCTCAACAATTTTCTCGATCGATTGTTTTATAATTGAACATTGGTTTTTCAGTTCCGTGTAATTAAAAATTTTCATGTGATCTGGGATGGGATTTTTCTCACATATCTCTTTAACGATATCTGAATTATTTGAAATTTCATCCAAATACTCATTATAACCTCTTAAAATTTCCCTAATCAGATCAGTTTCCTGAATAATTCTGAACTCTTCATAACGTTTTAGTAGTTCGTATGAAATGGTTGTCTTCCCAACACCTGGAACACCAGATATAAATACAACAATTCCTTCAGGAATAAGTGGCTTATAACCACTAAAAACCTCATCCATATCTATGACCTCACTAATGCACAAATTAGAGATAATGACAGATTATCCTGCATTAAAAAGTGCTTGCACATAGCGATTGAACCGCTAAGTGCAAGCGTTTTATTATTCAAAAGAAAACTTATTCCGTGGATGCCGGGCAGCAAGAATATCTCGTTGCTTTGCCGCTGCTACAAATGTGTAAATCTGAGTCGTAGAAATGGAACTGTGGCCTAAAAATTTTTGTATGTATCGGATGTCCACATCTGCTTCCAATAAGAAAGTGGCGAAGGAATGTCGAAACATATGAGGGGTAATATGTGCGGTATAGCCTGCTTTTGTAGCATATTTACGTACAATCAAGCGTACAGACTGATCAGACAAGGGATGATTTAAGCGATTTTTGAAAAAAGGCTCCCCGGGCTGTGAAGGTTCAAGCTGCTTGTAGGTGTCCAGCGTACTTAATACCTCGGCATTTTCCAGTTGGATCATCCTCTCTTTAGAGCCCTTTCCATAAATGCGGACGCATCGCTCCAACAAATCTACGTCATCAGCTTGCAAACCACATACCTCGGAGACCCGCATCCCAGTTGCGAATAACAACTCGAGTACCGCAGCTTCACGCCATGCCTGACGTTTGCTAATTATTGTATCTGCTTTACGAGTTGCTTCATGCACTGCTTTTAAAACCGCTTCAATCACGCGCAGCGGAATTGTCCGAGGCAGAAGGGTTGGCTGTCTGATTTTAATATGACAGTGATAGAACGGATCATCGATGATAAGCCGGTTTTCCAACAGGAAGCTGCTCCATGCCTTAATGGAAGCAATTTTCCGTTTAATACTCCGCGCTTGGTAGCTATCGTGCAGAAACATGACGAAAGCGCGTACGCTTTGAGTTGAAATTTCTAATCCTTTCGCTTCTAAAAAGTCAATAAATTGTTTCAAATCTATTCGGTAGGCTTTTATCGTCTTATCGTTTAGATTTTTTTGTTTTTTACAATATTCGAGATAGTAATTCATCCATTGTATTTTTTCTTGCATTTTTCATCCCCCATTCTGGTGATTCGGTTTGCAATCAGTATGAATGGCAGATGGCAAGAATTCAACTAAATTCGACAAAAGCAAAGCATAGGGGGTCAGTATTTGAAAAATGAAAATGCTATAACAGATTGTTAAAAAATCACATAAGGAGAATCGAACGATGAATCCGTTATATATAGGCGGTGTCCACCGCCCGACCAATAGTGCGCGATAACGTCCATAGAAGAATACGGTTTATTCCGTGCTCATGGTTGCTGATTGCCCGGTAGGTTATGCCAAGGCGGTCAGCGACTTCTTTTTGCATAAATCCGGCCTTGTTATGGGATTCACGGATGCACTCTACAATGATGGGAGTTGTGGTATTTCGATTAACTATGTATACCTTATCCATGAAGAACGGCAGGTATAACGATGCGATAAGCATTGCCTTGCCGTAAAAGTATGGAGGCTGTCATTCAAAGAATAGATATGGGGCTCTCGCGAGATACCCAGACTATCCATATTTTTAACGGGCTCTATCGATGTTCATGCGCTCCATAAAATAATTTCTGGGTGTTACCCCCATAGTATATTTAAATGCCTTGGAAAAATGCTGTTGACTGGAAAATCCAAATTCTGTGGCGACTTCTGCTAAGGTAGCGCTGGGATTACTGCACTTATAATCGATGGATTTACTGATACGAATGAATGTTATATAGCTTGAGATGCTCAAATCCAAGTATTTTTGAAACAGTTTTGTGAGATATCGTTGGGATACGCCAGCATATTTTGCAATTTGCTCCACTACCAGCTTTTCTGAACAGTGCTGGTTAATATATAAAATGGCATCCATCAGATAGTTATTTTTGTACACATCCGAACTTGATTTACATTGCGCCAGAAGATCTCGGCTTAGCAGCAGAATCAGCTGTTCACAATACAGCTGCATAAGACGGTCGCTGTTTTGCCCAGGAATACAAAACTCGTCAAAAATACACTCCAGACATGCCCGGAGCTGAGCAGAGCATATTTCGCGAAAAAAAGGCCGTCGGTTGAGCATTAACTCCATTAGAAAGGGCATCTCTCCATGAGAATCCTGACTTCCGTAAAGTGAATAAGCTGATTTAACGTAAAAATGGATGTGTAAGGCTTGTGCAGTTGCATCATCGGGGGCAACAGTATCATGCGGAATATTGGGAAAGATAATAATGTATTGCCCAGGTTTTAAGATCTGCTCACTGCCCTGAATAGCAAACGAGATGGTTCCGCTTGTACATAACAGCAGCTCTACAGAACGGTGAAAGTGGGTATCAAAGCGATAATGGGGTGGAAATTGTTGTGCAATAGCGTTGTTCAAAACTATCGCGGGCGCCGGATAGGTATACACGATCAAAACACCTCCTGTCCCAAAAGAGATACATCACCGACAGTGGTGACACGGCAGGCATAAAGTAATAGTCATAGCCGTGTCAGCATTTTAACAAAAAATATAAAAAATCATTATCTTTATCTTAGCTTTTTCCTCGCAAAGATGCAAGTGCTATTAGCTGCATAATAAAATGATTGTGGTAAGATACCTATAATTTGCCTGATCATGCGTTTGACAACTTACATATGGCCCTACTTAGAGATAGGCTATACGCAAAACCATAAACAAATTCAAATGTTTTAGTTAAAACTAACAAAACTTGATGAAATTTTTTTGCGTATAGTTAGAAAAAATGTTGACAAGCAAAATTATATAAAAACTTTTCGTTTTGTTCAGAATTGAATAAGAAATATCATAGGAATAGACGTATACTTAATTTAAACTGTAGGATGTTGCGTCGTTTTTGGCTTTTTGCTCCGATACAGTGATTGTATCACAACATGATCATGAGGTGACTTATGGCCAATTCCCGGAAAAAGAAGAAAAATGCCCCCCAACGCCAGTGGCAACACTCGAAGCCGTTTGCTCGCTCTACCTTGTTATGGGGGATTATTACTGTGGCTGGTCTGGCGCTTTGCGTTACTGTACTTGCGCTCCTTTTGAAAAAACCCTCTCAGCCTGCGCTTTCGCTAAAAATAGGCGGACAAACCATACCTTCAGAGGTGTTCCAGCTAATATTGCAGCAAAATCGCTCCGATGTTGTTTCAATGTACGCAAACCAAGGGCTTTCTACCGCGCAGTCCTCTTTCTGGCGTACAGAAGTTGATGGAAAATCTCCAGCTCAAGCTCTGTTAGAACGCACTATGCAGGATTTGCAAGAATTGGCTGCCGCTTACCAGATGGCCCAATCATGCGGCTTGGATCTGCAAGGAGGATTGGGAGGCGTGATGGAGCGCATGGAAGCAGAAAATGCCCAGCGCCGCGCCAAACTGGAGGCCGGTGAACATGTCTACGGTCTGCAATCATATACCCTACAGACCTATCTCCCTTACGAGACGGATTGGATCGCTTCGCAATATGGCTCGAATGCAGACTATCCTGGCATGGATATCAGTCAGTCCCAATTACATGAGTATTATCAAGAGCATCTCGACCAGTACCAGAAGTATGACGATATATCGTTTTCTTACCTGAAAGTAGATCTGAACCAATTAGAGGATAGCCAGAAGCAGACGATTCAGACACAGGCCGATCAGCTGGCTCAGGAAATCAGGCAAGGAGAAGATTTGCAGCAGAAGGCGGTGGCCTATGGTGCGCTCAGCCCCTATGTGACGCATGTGGATATCCTCTCTGATCAGGCGGCCTCTTATAGCCGGGCGATCGGGGATGTGATGGAGTTGGGGTGGGACCTCCAGCCGGGAGAAGACACAGGCTTGATGGAACTCAATGGTTTTTTGTTCCTTATCCAATGTACCAGCCGAGTGGAATATGACTATCAGTCCTTTGAACAGGTCCAAAGTGTAATATTGAGTCAGATGCGGAGAGAACGCTATCAAGATTTGCTTCAGCAGACCGCCGACTCACTGGATATAGAGGCAGATCTGCCCGAATTGGAAACATTCATCATAAAAGAAATGGAGGGAAGTTAATGGAAAATAACGTATCAAAAACATTACGAAAGAAATGGGGGAAACAAGCAATGAAAAAACGATGGTTGACTGTATTTATGCTCTTGATTGAGATAGTAACCACAGTGGGTGCGCTATCTTGGCTTCCCATTCAGGCTGGCGCCGCAGGAAGCGGAACGACCTATTATTTCAGTACGCTTCATGGGGATAATAACAACAGCGGAACAAGTCAGGAGCAAGCGTGGGCATCGCTGCACATGCTGGAAGAAAAGAACATTACGCTCCAGCCTGGCGATAAAGTATATCTGGAGCGGGGTTCTATTTTCAACAATGAATTTCTGCACCTTCGCGAGGTAAAGGGCACCTCGGATGCGCCAATTGTCATTGACGCCTATGGCGACGGGGCAAGCCTGCCGGTTATCAACACCAATGGGCAGGGCATCTGGTATCAGGACTACGGCACAACGCTGGACAATGCCCAGCATGTCTATCGCGGCTATGTGTCCTCCTCCATTTTGTTGTACGACTGCGAATACATCGAAATCAACAATATCGCCATGACCAACCGCAATCTGGATATCGACGTTGCGTATAACGCTCGCAGTATGATGAACCGTACCGGCGTGGCGGTCGTAGCCCAGAATAGCGGAACATTGGATCACATCTACTTAAAGGGTCTGGATATTCAGGACGTAGAGGGCAACGTACAGGACAAGCATATGAACAACGGCGGTATCTATTTTACCGTCTTTCAGC
>NZ_JBQKJP010000034.1:0-33962 GCF_052117205.1 Candidatus Agathobaculum pullicola
ATATGGCCCCCTCTCGTCAAGTTAAGTGTAGCAACTCAACTTTAACCGATGAGGCCTTATCCTTCATCCCTTTTTTATTCAACTGTCCAAGATGTATTGTACTCCTACAAACCGGTGCAGGGCGGTTTTTCTTCCCGCTTGACAGACTTTTTTCCCCATGCTATACTGAAACTCGCAAAGTGCATCCACCCGAGTTTTTATCGCCGGATAAAAATTTGAGCGTCATTCTTTCCATCGTAGGCCTTTGAAGATGGAAAGGCTGACGCTCTTTTCTGTCTTAGGAGGAAACCCATGAACAAAACCGCAAATCTGCGCACATTCAGCCGCTATACGTCGCTCAATATGCTCGGTATGATTGGCATTTCCTGCTATATTCTTGCCGATACCTTTTTTGTTTCCCTCGGTACGGGCGCGCTCGGCCTTGCCGCGCTCAATATTGCAATTCCCGCATTCAATCTGCTCAACGGACTGGGACTGATGACCGGCGTTGGCGGCGCGACACAGTTTTCTATCTGCCGCGCGCAGAAAGATACGCACGGCGCCGACCGCGCCTTTACGCATGCAGTTTTTCTCGGCCTCGCTATCGGCGTACTGTTTCTGCTGCTCGGTATATTCGGCGCGGCGCCGCTTGTCCGTCTGCTGGGCGCAGACGCGCAAACTTTTTCACTGACCAGCGTCTATCTGCGTACGCTGCTGAGCTTTTCGCCTTTTTTTGTCATGAATAATGTGCTGCTTGCCTTTGTGCGCAACGATGGCGACCCGGGACGCGCCATGCGCGGCATGGTCATCGGTAGCCTGTCCAATATCGTATTCGACTATCTGTTTATCTTCCCGCTCGGCATGGGGATGTTCGGCGCGGCGCTTGCCACTGGTGTCTCCCCCATCATCAGCATCATGCTGCAAATCGGCCATTTGCGCAAGCCATCGCGCGGCTTCCATCTGCTGCGTATACGTCCGCAGGTCCGCGCACTGCCCGCGCTGTGCGCGCCCGGCCTGTCCTCCCTGATTGGCGAAGCCTCCTCGGGCGTGGTACTGCTTCTGTTTAATCTGGTTCTGCTGCGCCTGACGGGCAACACCGGCGTTGCCGCCTACGGCATTATTGCCAATCTGGCGCTTGTCGCCATCGCCATCTTTCAGGGCCTGAGCACCGGTATGCAGCCGCTGGTCAGCCGCAGCAGCGGCGAAGGTGACCATGCTGCCCTGCGCCGCCTGTTCCGCTATGGCATCCTCACCGCGCTGGGCATCGCGACCGTGATATATGTGCTGATATGCACCTATGCCGTCCCCATTTCCGCAGCATTCAACAGCGCTGGGGATCCGGTGTTAACAGGTTACGCAGTGCCCGGCTTGCGTGTTTACTTTCTCGGCTTCTGGTGCGCTGGGCTGAATATCGTATCGGCAACATTTTTCAGCGCCTCGGGCCAAACCGCTGTCGGCTTTGCCATTTCATTGGTGCGTGGCGTGGCAGCAATTCCACCCATACTATTTACACTGGCAGCTTTATTCGGTGTCACCGGTGTGTGGACCGCTTTCCCCGCAGTGGAGGCCGTAACCGCCATTGTGACCCTTGTATGCGTCCGGCATGCGTTCACTTCCGGCAAAATATAAAATCAGGCCCTCGGCAGTTGCCGAGGGCCTGATTTTCTTTGGTTCTGTTACAGCGCATTGACCAGCGATTTAAACAGCTTGCCGCGCTCCATAAAATTCTTAAAGCGGTCAAAGGACGCGCTTGCGGGGCTCATGATAACCACATCGCCCTCTTCGGCACGCGCCGCCGCTTCACGTACGGCCGATTCGAGATTCTCTACCTCAAGAATGGTCGGATGATCCCCCTCCACCGCCAGCACACATTCGCGGATTTTCGGCGCGGTCGCACCGGTAACCAGCAGCAACTTGACATGCTCGCAAATCGGCTCACCCAGCACATCATACGGGATATGCTTGTCATAACCACCCGCAATCAGAATCACCTTTTGCTGGAAGGACTCCAGTCCTGCAATGGTACGGGTCGGACTGGAGGCAATCGAATCGTTGTAATACTTCACGCCGTCTTTCTCGCGCACAAACTCAATGCGATGCTCCACACCGCCGAAAGTGGTCGCTACTTCCCGGATATCGTCATCCGAGACATAGCCTTGCACGATTGCTGCGGCCATCATCATGTTGTAGACATTGTGCGCGCCCGGAATTCGGATATCCGCTGCAGGCATCAGCTCACGCCGCACACCGCCTTCCGCAATAAAGATAACGTCATCTTTAAGGAACACACCGTTGGCCAGCTCCTGCTTTTTGCTGGTGCAGAACAAATTGCCCGAAGCATGCAGTGTGCGCGTGACCTCATCGTCCAGATTGAGCACCAGACGATCATCCTCTGTCTGGCTGCGATAAATTGCCGTTTTGGCCTGCACATATTCATCGAAATCCTTGTGGTAATCCAGATGGTTGGGTGTCAGGTTGGTGATTGCCGCCACATGGGGCGAATGTTTCATCCCCATCAGCTGGAAGGAGGAAAGCTCCACCACCGCAAGGTCCTCCGGCTTCATTTCGCTGACCCGCGGCAGCAAGGGTATCCCGATATTGCCGCCCAAGTGCACGGTATAGCCTGCGTGCTTTAAAATCTCACTGACGAGCGTCGTGGTGGTGGTTTTGCCGTCCGAACCTGTGATGCCGATAATCGGACAGGGACAAACCGCAAAAAACAGTTCCATCTCACTGGTGATTTCCGAGCCACGCTCACGCGCTTTTTCCAAAAAGCGTGGATGCACGCCCGGCGTACGGAAAATCACATCCTCATCCAGCGCATCCAGATAATGCTCCCCCAGCACAAAATCCACGCCCAGCGTGGCCAGTGTGGCGTAGCCGTCGCCCAGTTCAGTCGGATCCTTTTTGTCATGCACGGTTACCCGCACGCCTGCTGCACGCAGCATCCGAATGAGAGGCATATTGCTCACTCCGGCGCCGATAACCCCGACCCTCTTATCCGATAGGCTACCAAAATATTGTTCTAAAGCTGTCATAATATGCGTACACCGCCTTTTTCACAGCTTACAGTATACAGTATTTTTATCTGTTTGGCAAGTCTGGTTTGACGATGGCACATTTTTGTTGTATACTGAATGTCGTGACTGGTGCAGACGGTCGCGTGCCTGACGGCATGAGGAAAGTCCGGGCTGCACAGGGCAAGGATAACGGATAACGTCCGCCGGGGGCGACCCCAGGAATAGTGCAACAGAGATATACCGCCTTACCGGTGTAATCACGCCGGTAAGGTAAGGGTGGAAAGGCGAGGTAAGAGCTCACCGCGCCCCGTGGTGACACGGGGGGCCTGTAAACTCTATCCGCAGCAACGCCGACAGGGACCATGGTTTGCCCGACCGTCTCAACTGGCGGCTTGAGGCGCGCGGCAACGCGCGTCCCAGATAGATGACCGTCCACGACAGAACCCGGCTTACGCACCAGTCATACCATTTAACAAACATCAGTTATAATAGCAAATAGACATGAAAAAAAACAGACCGTCAAGGCTCCTACCCCTTGACGGTCTTACAGAAAGCACACGCTGCGCAATGCCTTCCTTTAGATATATTTTATCAGAATTAGCACATTTTGTCAATTTTGGAGGGATATGAATGTTTTGCAAAAAATGCGGCACACAATTAGAGAACTCGGCCAATGTATGTCCTACATGCGGCGAACCTACAACCGTTTCCGAAACAGGTCAGACACAACAAGCTTCAGCGCAAATGCCACCAATCATCATTAATAACGTCAACAACAATACAAATAACGCAGGTATGGCCTATCCATATAAAAGCAAGATTGTCGCGGCCGTTTTGTGCTTCTTTCTTGGCTTTTTAGGTATTCATCGGTTTTACGTAGGGAAAATAGGTACCGGATTGATATGGCTGATTACATTGGGATTTTTCGGTATCGGCGCACTTATTGATTTCATCTTGATTTTGGTTGGCTCCTTTCGTGATAAAGCAGGATTTCCTCTCAAATAAAAAAAATCCCGCCCCGGTATTGTAACACCAGCGCGGGACAGGGGTACTGACTAAACGTTTTACGTTTAGTCAGTACCCCTTTTTATTATGCTATTACTGATGAGAAAAAAATCTGACACCCCAGTGAAATATAGTCTAAATGTTAGGAGACGCTTGCTTTTCAGAATCAATTGAGGAAATCCTTGAGTTTTTTCGAGCGCGACGGATGACGCAGCTTGCGCAGCGCCTTTGCTTCAATCTGGCGAATACGCTCGCGCGTGACGTTAAACTCCTTGCCAACTTCCTCCAACGTGCGGGTATGTCCGTCCTCAATGCCGAAGCGCAGGCGCAGCACCTTTTCCTCACGCGGCGTAAGCGTCTTGAGCACCTCAACCAGTTGCTCTTTGAGCAGCATAAAGGATGCCGCTTCGGCCGGTTCGGGCGCGTCATCGTCCGGGATAAAATCGCCCAGGTGGGAATCCTCCTCCTCACCGATCGGCGTCTCAAGCGACACCGGCTCCTGCGCAATCTTGAGAATATCACGCACACGGTCGACCGGCATGCTCATTTCCTTGGCAATTTCCTCCGGACTAGGATCGTGCCCCAGCTCCTGCAGCAGCTGACGCGACACGCGGATGACCTTGTTGATGGTTTCCACCATGTGCACCGGAATACGGATGGTGCGCGCCTGATCCGCAATCGCGCGCGTAATCGCCTGACGAATCCACCATGTCGCATAGGTGGAGAACTTAAAGCCCTTGGTCGAGTCGAATTTCTCAACCGCCTTGATCAAGCCAAGATTGCCCTCCTGAATCAGGTCAAGGAACAGCATACCGCGGCCGACATACCGCTTGGCGATCGAAACCACCAGACGGAGATTTGCTTCGGCCAGACGCTTTTTCGCCTTTTCGCCGATTTTCACATCGCGGTCCAGCTGTACACGCTCTTCCGCCGGGATAGCATCGCCTTCCGCCTCAATACGGGCCTCCGCCTCATTGCCCTTCTGCATCTGCTCGGCCAGCGTCACCTCTTCCTCCGGCGAGAGCAAATCGACCTTGCCGATCTCCTTAAGGTACATACGCACCGGATCGTCAATGGCAAAGGTTTCCGCCATCGCGGAGGTGTCAATCAGCTCCTCTTCCGGAACCTCCTCCACGCTGTCCGGCTCAAACACCTCGTCGTCGTCATCACCCAACGCCTTTTCCAATACGCCTTCCGTTTCAATCTCAACACCCATGGTTTCGAGCGTTTCATACAGCTTATCAATATCATCGCTTTCCATATCCAGCTGGCTCAGTGCATCCGCAATCTCCTTGAGCGTCAGCCGTCCATTCTTCTTGCCAAGCGCCAGCAGGTCCTTAAGCACCTGCTGCTGGTCTACTGCATGCTCCGGTGCGTTTGCATTGCCCGTTGTCGTCATATCGTTTGTCCTCCCGCGTTTTGTTTTTTTATTCGTCCAAAGGTCAGCAGCGGGTCCTCACCTTCTTCGGTAATCTTCCCTTCTCTGACGCGCTGCATTCGTATCGTGTTTATGTATTCCTGCATTTCCTGTCGGTGTTCGCCCGGTGGGATGCCCTGATCGAGAATGGCGGAGAGCAGACTCATCTCATTTGCCTCCAGCCATCCCTCAAAGGACAGGATATCCACCATTTGGCCCTCCCGGTCGAGCGCGAGCACGCGCTCATATATCTTACGCAGCACGGGCGCGGAAAACCACGCCGGCGGCAATTCTTTTTCCAATCCCGCTGCCAGCTTCTGATCGTAGAACAGCAGCCGCAGCACGTTCTCCTCGGCCTTGGCGGATTTGACATCCGTATAGGCAAGCGTACGGTCCTTAGGCTGCGCCATAACGACCGGCGAGCGAATCTCGCGCCGCTCAGCAGCCTTTTGCCTTTTACGCCGGATATTCAGCTCGCGCCGCACCTCTACGTTCATCGCCTCGGCCGTCACGCCCGCCATCTTGGCCGCGCGCCCCGCGTATACTTCTCGCTCGATGCTGCTTTCAATACCAGCAAGCATACGCGCCGCGTCTCGCAGAAACAGCACACGCGCCTCGTCATCTTCCAAATCGTATCTCGCTGCAATTTGTTCCAGTCGGTAAGCGTTGTGGTCCTCGCTGCGCTCGATCAGCGCGCGGAACGCATCCGCCCCCTTGGTCTTAATGAACTCATCCGGGTCTTTCGCGCCCGGAATTTTGAGCACCTTGACCTGCAAATCGCATTTTTTCAAAATGTCAATCGCGCGCTGCGCCGCCGCCTGCCCCGCTCTGTCCGCGTCGTAGGAAATCACGATGCGCTCCGTATGTCGGGCAATGATGCGCGCCTGCTCCTCGGTCAGCGAAGTGCCGAGCGAGGCCACCGCACAGTCAAAGCCCGCCTGATGCAGCGCAATCACGTCCATATAGCCTTCCGCAAGGATAAAATACCCGTTTTTCGTGGTCTTGGACAGATTAAGTGCAAACAGATTGCGGCTCTTGTGAAAAATCGGCGTTTCGGGCGAGTTGAGATACTTGGGCTTGGAATCATCCAGTACGCGCCCGCCGAACGCAATCACATTGCCGCGCACATCAATGATGGGAAACATCACGCGTCCGCGGAAACGGTCGTATACATGACCCTTTTCGCTGCGGCTGAGCAGCCCTGCGTCCAGCATCTCTTCCCGCGTATAGCCCTTCGCGGTCATCGCATCGAGCAACGCATGGAACGAGTCGGGCGCGTACCCCAGCCCAAATCGGTTCATCGTGCGCCGGTGCAAGCCGCGCCCGAGAAAATACTGCTGTGCCACGCGGTTCTCCGGCTTCCACAGTGTATCATAGTAAAACCGCGCCGCATCTTTACACAAAGCGTACAGCCGGTCGCGGTGGCGGGCTGCCTGTCGATCGGCCTCCCCCTGTTCAGGCACTTCCATTCCCGCACGTGCGGCCAGATAGCGCACCGCATCGGGAAACTCCAATCCTTCGGCCTTCATGGTGAAGGTAATCACCCCACCGCCCGCGCCACAGCCGAAGCAGTGAAAAATCTGCTTATCCGGCGAAACCGAAAAGGACGGCGTTTTTTCATTATGGAAGGGGCAAAGGCCAAAATAATTTGCGCCGCTCTTTTTCAGATGCACATACTGGGACACGACATCCACAATATCGTTTCGCGCGGATAATTCATCCAGAAATACACGGTCAAACGCCATTCGCCCACCTCCTTTGTAGGATAGCCGGATTTTTTACCCTTCAATCTTATTCCAGCTCTTCGGAATAAATAATTTTGTGTAAACCGAAATCGAGTATCGGTCGGTCATGCACGCGATATAGTCGCATACCACGCGCTCGAGCGGCTCCCCGCGTGTCATGAGCACAAAATAATCCCCCGGCAGCTCGTCCGGATGGGCTACAAAGTATTCATACAGACCACGCAGCATCGTCTTGGCGCGCATCTCCTCACGCTGGGCCCCAGCGCCATGGTACACATGGTCGAACATAAACTGGCGCAACTCCATCATATCATCATGCACCTGTTCATCCATGCCGATTTCCTGATGCGCCGTTCCGTATTCGATCATCGCCGTAACCATGGTATCAATGCGCTTACCGTGGCTGTCCCCCAGTCTACGGCGCAGATACTGCGGGATATCCGCGCTTTTGATAAGACCACCGCGCATCGCGTCGTCAATATCATGATTGATATAGGCAATGCGGTCGGCATAATGGATAATGCGCCCCTCGGGCGTGTCCGCTTTTTTCGCGCCCGTATGACAGATGATGCCGTCGCGCACCTCCTGCGTCAGATTTAAGTCCTCAATCAAATCCACCATGCGCAGGCTCTGCTCATTATGCCGAAACCCGAACGGACACACCTCCGCCAGCGCACGCTCGCCCGCATGACCGAACGGCGTGTGTCCCAGATCATGCCCCAGTGCAATCGCCTCGGTCAAATCCTCATTGAGCCGCAGCGCGCGCGCAATCGTGCGCGCAATCTGCGACACCTCCAGTGTATGCGTCAGGCGGGCGCGGTAGTGATCCCCTTCTGGTGAGATAAACACCTGCGTTTTATGGCTGAGCCGCCGAAACGCCTTGGAGTGAATGATACGGTCACGGTCGCGCTGAAAGCAGGTGCGATAGGCACACGGCTCCATTTCGCGCTGCCGTCCCTGCGAACCATCCGCAAAGGTCGCCCATGGCGCCAGCGTTAAGTGCTCCCGCTGCTCCTGCTGTTCCCGGATTGTCATACGGTGCGCGCCTCCCCGCTTTCTGTCATCAAAAAATTCGTCTATTTGTTGTATACCGACTCCATCGGCAAAATCCTTTTTTTCAGGGCAATTTTTTTCACTTTATTTTACACGTCTTCCCATAAAGCGCGTTTCCATCACCTCAGCGTACACCTGTCCTGCGGTCGCTTCGGCAAGCGCGGCATTGAGCCGCTCCTCCCCGCCTGCGGGCAAGGTCACCGTCAGCGTCACATCGGCCCCGAAATCGGTCTGTTCCGCAGCGCAGTCGTAATCCGGCAGCAGATGCAGCACCATTTCATATAGGTTATATGGGCACGCAATCAGCGCAACCGAAAACAAACTCATGCGCTGCACGCCCGCCGCCGCGACCGCGATTTGCGCGCCCTTGGTATAAGCGCGCACCAGCCCGCCCGTGCCCAGCAGTACGCCGCCGAAATAACGCGTGACCACGCATAGACAATTTTCCAGCTGTTCATGCCGTAGCACATCCAGAATCGGCATGCCCGCCGTGCCCTGCGGCTCGCCGTCATCCGAATAGCGCATAACATTGCCCTCGCGCAGGATATAGGCATAGCAATTGTGCGTTGCATCCCAGTAGGTTTCGCGCATTTCCTTGATGCGTGAAACCGCTTCCTCCGCTGTCTCCACGCGCCACAGCCGTCCGGTGAACTTGGAGCGTTTTCCTTCAAATTTATCCTCGCCATACGCGGCAAAGGGCACAAAATAGTCCTTTTCCATGGTGTATCCCCGTTTTGCGCAGCTTTGTTTGCGCGTTATTCCTCGACCAGATAGGCCGCCACACGGCCGTAAGTCTTATCGTCCACAATCGCCTCGACCAGCGTACCCTCCGCCGCGTACTCGGTCGATTCCATCTGTGCCTCCCGGTGCAGCATATCGAGCACTGCACCGTCCGCATAGGGGATCAGTAGCTTGACGCGATGCTTTCCACGCCCGAGCGCGTGCTCAATGGTCGCCAGCAGCGCATCCATGCCCTCGCCGGTCTTAGCAGAAATGGCAACGCCTTCATCCGGACGGAAAAACGGCAGCGCCTCCGGCGCGCACTTATCCGCCTTGTTGTAAACCATCAGGCGCGGGATTTCCTGCGCCCCCAGCTGTGCGATAACGCCCTCGACCGTCTCGGCTTGTATGCGCCAATCCTCGTCCGACACGTCCACCACATGCAGCAAAAGGTCGGCATACGCCAGCTCCTCGAGCGTCGCCTTGAACGCACTGACCAGATGATGCGGCAGCTTGCGGATAAAGCCGACCGTGTCGCTCAGCAGAATCTCCTGCGTGTCCGAAATGCGCTTTTTGCGCGTGGTCGGGTCGAGCGTATCGAACAGGCGGTCGTTGGCCTCAATGCCTGCGCCGGTCAGCTGATTGAGCAGCGTGGACTTGCCCGCGTTGGTATAACCAACAATGGCAACCAACGGCAGCTCGGTCTTTTTCCGATGACGGCGCTGCACCGCGCGCACCTGCCGCACCTGTTCCAGCTCCGCTTTGAGTTTGTCAATACGCTTGCGGATGTGACGGCGGTCGGTCTCAAGCTGCGTCTCACCCGGGCCGCGCGTACCAATCGGGCTTTTGCCGCCGCCCGCGGTCTGGCGCACCAGATGCGTCCACATACCGGCCAGACGCGGCAGGATATACTGATACTGCGCAAGCTCTACTTGCAGCTTGCCCTCGCCCGTGCGGGCGCGCTGCGCGAAGATGTCCAGAATGAGCGCCGAGCGGTCAAGCACGGTGCATTTGGTCAGTTCCTCCAGATTGCGCGTCTGCGACGGCGACAACTCGTTGTCAAACAGCACGAGCGTCGCCTCATTGGCTTCCGCGAGCTGCCGCACTTCCTCTGCCTTGCCCTCGCCGATAAAGGTGCGCGCGTCCGGCGCGGGACGGCGCTGCAAGGTCATCGCGACCGCTTCCGCGCCCGCAGTCTCGGCCAGCGCGCGCAACTCGTCCATCGTGCGCTCATCCGCATCCTGCTGCGCATTGAACGACGGACAGGACAGCCCAACCAGCACCGCGCGCTCAGCCTGCGTTTTGTTTTCCAGTTCAGTCATTGTGTTATTCCTCCCCTCTCGGGGGCGTGCCCGCATGTGGGCGGGCGGGTTTAAAACGGAAAAGCCACCGAAACGCGCTTCTTCAGCAACCGTTTCGATGGCTTTCTCTTACTTGTCCAGATTGAAACGCTTCTTGAAGCGATCAACACGTCCGCCGGTGTCTACCAGCTTCTGCTTGCCCGTGAAGAAGGGGTGGCACTTGGAGCAAACGTCAACGACGATATTCTCCTTAGTGGAGCCGGTCTCAATGACATTGCCGCAGGCACAGCGGATCGTGGTCTGCTTGTACTCGGGATGGATGCCCTGTTTCATGTTGTTTCACCTCTTTCCACGGGAAATCACAAAATTTCTCTTGCAGTCGTGAGGATATGATACCATATTACGCGACAAAATGCAAGCATTATTTTTCGTATACCAAATTTTCTTCCGTCCAGTCCTTCAGTACCGGAATCATGGATGCAGCCAGCGCCTTCGCACCCGCCAAATCATGCAGCAGATAGTTGCCACATTCGATACGGCTCGCGCCGGGAATCTCGCCCTCGTAAGCGGCAACGAAATCCATCGTCTCGCGCACCAGTTCAATGGCGTCCGCAGGCGTCAAATCCCGCACCAGAAAATAAAATCCGGTCTGGCAGCCCATGGGCCCGCAATAGATGATATGCTCGGCAAAGCGCGAGTTGCGCGCATAAGTGGCAAACAGATGCTCGAATGTGTGTCCCGCCGCAGGCTGGATGTAGGTACCCGCATTGGGATACACCATGCGGATATCATAGGTTGTCACATCTCCGTCAATGCGGGAGGTATACATGCCCGGTTTGAGCTTATCATGATTGACTTCAAAGCTTGCAATACGTTTCATATTATTCTCTCCTTTTCAGCTCCAAGATACTGCAATTCTGTGCAATACTCACGCCATAGCAGCACATACGAAATGAAAAATGCAGCGATTTCCGCAATCGGGAACGAATACCAAACGGCATCCAATCCCTTCCACTGGCCGAGCAGCCATGCCGCCGGCAAAATGATGACGAGCTGACGGCAGACCGATACAATCAAACTGTTCATGCCGCGGGCAGTCGCCTGAAACAGCGTGGAATTGATGATGCCAAAGGCCGCGCCAAGGAAGGACAAGCTGATGGTCTTGAGGGCCGGTATACCGACCGAGATCATATCGTCGATCGCAGCCGCGTCGGTGCGGTCCACAAACATCATCAGCATCTGCTCCGCAAAGATCTGGAACAGGAGCAGACCGATAAACATGATAACGACAGCAGCGGTAAGTGTGATTTTATACGCGCCGAACAGACGCTTTTTGTTGCGCGCACCGTAATTGTAGCCCATGACCGGCAGCGCGCCTTGGTTCAAGCCAAACACAGGCATAAACACAAAGGTCTGCAATTTGAAATATACTGCCAGCACATTGACCGCAGTCTGCGAAAACCCAATCAGGATTGCATTCATGCCCGCCGTCATCACGGACACTACGCTCTGCATGACAATGCCCGGCAGACCGACACGGTAAATATCCTTGACCGTCTGGATGCGCCACTTGAATTCCTGCATTTTCACCTGCAGAACCTTTTGATGGACAAATACGCCCCACAATCCGATCAGCATACCAAAAATCTGTCCGATAACGGTTGCCAGCGCCGCGCCGCGCACGCCCATCTCCGGGAACGGACCAATACCAAAAATCATCAGCGGGTCCAGAATAATATTGATGATTGCACCTGCCAAACCCTGACACATCGGGATAATCATATTGCCGGTCGACTGCTGCAGCTTTTCGCACATCATGGAAATCATAACGAAAATGCTCAGGCCAACCGCAATATGCGAATACTGAATGGCCTGCACGGTAACATCCTCCGCCGCGCCGAACGCGCGCACGAACACACCTGACAAGCCAAAGCCCAGCACGAGAAACACGATGCCGCCAATCACGGACAACGCGATGCCGTGTTCTGCCGCCGAATTTGCATGCAGACGGCGCTTTTCACCCAGTCGACGCGCAATCAGCGAATTGACGCCCACGCCGGTGCCCACGCCAATTGCCACAACCAGCGTTTGCAGCGGAAACACCAGCGAAACCGCCGCCAGCGCACTCTGCGAATACTGCGCAACGAAGATGCTGTCTACGATATTGTACAGCGCATTGATGATCATAGAGATCATCGCAGGCAGTGCCATGGAGAAAATCAGCGGCCCCATGCTCGCCGTACCCATCTTATTTTGTTCTTCCAAAATTCATTCCCCCTAACCAAAATGAAGCCGCACCGGAACATGTCCGGCGCAGCCGCCTTTTTTTCTCTCGCTATATAGTGTACGGGATTAAAAACGAGATTGCAAGCCCTTTCTTACAGTTTTCCGCACAATTCGTCATATGACTGTTCCACTACAAAATCACTGACCGAACGCAGTTCATTTTCCCCCGCCGCATAGGCAGGCTCCACCATACCGCAAACCCGGAATCCTGCACGCTTGGCCGTGGCGCATGCGTAGGGTGCATCCTCAAATACGATACAATCGGCTGGCGCAAGCCCCATCTTCTCCGCACTCTTTAAATAAATATCCGGTTGATACTTGGAAATGCCCACATCCTCAATGGTCAGCATAAACTCAAAATATCCCATCATATTCCGGTCACGCAGCGCCTTTTCCGCATGACGGCGCGCTGTGAGCGTCGCAATCGCCATCTTCACCCCGCGGCGGCGCAGTCCGTCAAGAAATTCGATGACACCGTCCTTCGGCTTGGCGATCGTCTCGTAGCGTGTGGTAATCAGCCGATCCATTCCCTCCATCAGTCCAGGCGCGCCGCCAGGCAGCTCCGGATAGCGGTTTGCAAAATACTGAGCCACCTGTGGCTGGGAAAATCCCTCGCACACCGCATACTCCTCGTCTGTAATCGTCAGCCCGAACTCCGCCAAATAGCCCTGTGTCAGCCGCTTCCACACCGGCATGGAATCGAGCAGCGTGCCGTCCATATCGAATATCGCACCCTTAAATTCGTGCATGTTTTTTCCTCCCGGAAGCAATGTTATTTTGTCTTGCGGTCGATAAACTGCGGCCGCAGTTTGGAATACAGAATCTTTTGCTCGCTGTACAGGCCGTAATACCCGCTGAGCATATAAGAAATGGCAATCACCAGCGCGAACAGCGCAAGGCTTTGCCCACCGAACAGTTCAAACGCCAGCAGAATCGAGGTCAGAGGCGCATTGGTCACGCCGCAGAACACCGCCGTCATACCCAGTCCCGCTGCAAACGAAGGCGCAAGCCCGAAAAAGCCGCCGTAAGCTGCGCCAAACGTCGCTCCAATGAACAGTACCGGCACAATTTCGCCGCCCTTATAGCCCACACCGATGGTGATGGCGGTCAGCACCAGCTTGATGAAAAACGTCGTGTACTCCGCTTCGCCCGCGACCGCGCGCTCGATGACCTCCATGCCCGCGCCGTTATAGTCTCGTGTGCCGAGCAGCAAAGACATCAGCACAACCACCAGTCCGCCTATGGCTATGCACAAATATGGATTGGGTATGTACTTTTTGAAAAGGTGCCCAATATGGTGAAACACGATACAAACTACCGCGCTCAGCACCGCACACACCACACCGAACAGCACCAGCTTGACCAGCAGCAAAGGCTCAACCTCCTGCGGCACACCGGAAAGCGCAAACGCAGTCGTCCCGCCGCCAAGGGCAAGCGCCACATAATGCGCAATCACCGACGCGAGCACACACGGAAACAGCGCCGCATAGTACATCACACCAACGCTGATAACCTCCATAGCGAAAACGCTCGCTGCCAGCGGCGTGCCGAACAGCGCAGCGAAGCCTGCTGCCATGCCGCACATGGTAATCGTACGGCTGTCCTTATCGTCCAGCCGCATCCAGTGTCCGATGTTGCCGGAAATCGCGCCGCCGAGCTGAATCGCCGCGCCCTCACGGCCGGCCGAACCGCCGCACAGATGCGTCAGAATCGAGGTGACAAAAATGCTCGGCGCCAGCCGCAGCCGCACCGGATGATTTTCCCGCACCGAGGTCAGAATGAAATTTGTCCCCCGCTCAAGCGGCATATCTGCCCGCCTGTACCAGAACGCAATGAACACGCCCGCAAACGGCAGCAGATACAGCAGCCAAGGATACGCTGCGCGCGTCTCTCCCGCCCACTCAAGCATCCGATGGAACGCCGCGCCCACCGCGCCCACTACCAGACCAATCACCACCGCAAACACGCACCAGCGCAGAAAAACGCCGCCGCTGCGCCGCACACGATAGCCCAGTCCGTGCAGCATGCGAAGCAACCCGCCGATGGCTTTCCGGCGCTCACTCTCCATATTACACATTCCCCTTTCCCACAAGAATTGCCCCGCAGCTAATCTGCGGGGCAATCTGTTCAGACGCAGCTTTGCTTACTTGCTGGTCGTCGTGGTCTCCTTGAGCAGCACGTCGTGCGCGCCGCCCTCGACAATCGAGGTCGCGGATACCAGCGTAATCTTGGCCTTCTTCTGGAACTCCGGAATAGAGAGCGAACCGCAGTTGCACATGGTCGAACGAACCTTGCTAAGCGTCAGGCCCAGGTTATCCTTCAGCGAACCGGCATACGGCACATAGGAATCGACGCCTTCTTCAAAGGACAGCTTTTTATCGCCGCCCATATCGTAGCGCTGCCAGTTACGCGCACGAGACGAGCCTTCACCCCAGTATTCCTTCATGTAACTGCCGTTAATGTTAACCTTGTTGGTCGGAGATTCGTCAAAGCGCGAGAAATAGCGGCCGAGCATCAGGAAATCCGCGCCCATCGCCAGTGCCAGCGTGCAGTGATAGTCATGCACAATGCCGCCGTCCGAGCAAATCGGCACATACACACCGGTTTCCAGATAATATTCGTCACGCGCGGCGGCCACTTCGATCAGCGCCGTCGCCTGACCGCGGCCAATGCCCTTCTGCTCGCGGGTGATGCAAATGGAGCCGCCGCCGATGCCGACCTTAACAAAGTCCGCGCCCGCGTCCGCGAGGAAACGGAAGCCCTCCCGGTCGACCACATTGCCCGCGCCGACCTTCACACTATCACCGTAGTTCTCGCGAATCCACGCAAGCGTGCGGCTCTGCCACTCGGAAAAACCCTCCGAAGAATCGATACACAGCACGTCCGCACCGGCCTCCACCAGCGCCGGCACGCGCTCGGCATAGTCTCGGGTATTGATGCCCGCGCCGACAACATAACGCTTGTGCTTGTCGAGCAGCTCCAGCGAGTTCGCCTTATGGCTGTCATAGTCCTTACGGAACACCATATAGACCAGATGCTGCTCCTCGTCCACCAGCGGCAGCGAATTGAGCTTGTGATCCCAGATGATGTCATTTGCCGCCTTGAGCGTAGTATCCGCCGGTGCGGTGACCAGTTTATCAAACGGCGTCATAAACTCGGATACCCGCACATCGCGCTCCATACGGGAAACACGATAATCACGGCTGGTGACGATGCCGAGCAGACGGCCGTTTGCCGTACCGTCCTCTGTGACCGCCATCGTCGAGTGACCGGTCCTTGCCTTCAACTCCAAGACGTCCGCGAGCGTCTGCTCCGGACGCAGATTGGAATCAGACACGATAAAGCCTGCCTTATAGCTCTTGACACGAGCCACCATGGCCGCTTCGCTTTCAATCGTCTGCGAACCGTAAATAAAGGAGATACCGCCTTCCTGCGCCAGTGCGATCGCCATGCGGTCGTCCGAAACCGCCTGCATGATAGCCGAAACCATCGGGATATTGGCATACAGCGCCGATTTCTCTCCCTTACGATACTTGACAATCGGAGTGCGAAGGCTGACGTTGGCCGGAATACACTCCGCGGAGGAATATCCCGGCACAAGCAGATATTCGTTGAACGTATGCGAAGGTTCACTGAAATAATATGCCATAAAGTTACTCCTTTTCTTCATTCCTGTTTTCCGGATTGTATATTAGTTTTTATTATATCCTTTTTACCGAACAAAGTAAAGCGGGCATGTGACGGATTTTGCGCTTATTTGTCTACCGCCCGTTATGCAAAAGCGCAAAAAGAAAGAACCGCAGTTTATCAAACCGCGGCTCTCCCTTTTGGAAATGAGGAATGAATGTTATGGGCTTTCCAATACTGGCGGAATCGTCCGGCCGTCGCCGGTATCCCTTGCTTTTTTTCGCTATCAGGTTAGCATTTTCCCTGCACACTGTCAACAGAACACCGGCGTTCTTAACGCAATCTTAACTGTCCTCCATTGTCCAGCTCAAACCATTATGGAAGAAATACAATACGCATTGGCAAACCGGCCGCACAAAAATTTCCCGCACCGCCAGCATATAAGCCTGCATCTGGGCGCGGTACTGCGACGCGCGGGCGGCAAGACCATTTTCGGTCACCCTGTCGGTTTTAAAATCCAAAATGACAAAGCCCTCCGGCGTGTCAATCAGACAATCGATGACGCCTTGCAGCAGTACCTTCTCTTCGGGCGCCTGCTCCGCCACCGGATAATACCGCGCCGCCGGCACCAGAACGGAAAACTTAAACTCCCGCCGCACCGGATACGCCGCCATCAGGCCGCGGTATAAGTCGGATGTGAAAAACGCCTCGATCTTTCTCGGGTCGATTGCCGCCGCCTGCTCGGGCGACAGCAGTCTCGCCTCTTCCAGCCGCTGCCGTTCACGCTCCACGCCGCCCGGCGCCGACGCCGCATCAAAATCGCAAAACTGCATGAACAAATGGTGCGCTGTGCCGACCTCGGCAGGTGTCAGGCGGCGCTGCCCCTGCTCGAACAGCGGCGCGCGCAGCTTTACTTCACGGCGCGGCGGCGGCGTCTGCTCGGCAGCCTCGTCCGCGCGATAGCCGCGACCCAAACCGGTCGCGGTCAGTTTGCTGGGCAGCTCGGACAGAAAAGCATTCGGGTACTGCAAATACGGCTGTACGGTGTAGCCCTGCGTATCTGCCTCGGCAAAACGCAGTACCTCGGGCAGCGCAGGCTCGGCAACCTCATCCGGCCGGAACACCCGCAGAATAAACGCATCACAGTCCGTACCGTGCTCGGGCACCTCCAGCCCGTAGGCGTCCCGCAATGCACGCGCCGCAGGATGCCGCAGCAGCGGCGCGACAATCCATGCCAGCGGCGCACGCACCGCGCCCATGGCGTACTGCGGCAGCCGGTCGAGCACTGCCCACTGCGCCCACTTTTGCAGTGATTTTTCCAGCGTCCCGCTTGCCGCGGTGATAATCAGCTTTTCCCGCGCACGTGTCAGCGCGACGTACAGAACGCGCAGCTCTTCGCTGACCATTTCGCGCCGTTGCTGCACTGCGACCGCGGTTCGCTCGACCGTGTCATACTGCACGCCACGCGTCAGGTCGCGGCACTTCGAGCCAAAGCCCAGCTCTTTATGAACCAGCACTGGCTCACGTAAGTCGATTTCGTTGAACTGACCGGCACAGCCTGCCACAATTACCACTGGAAATTCCAGACCCTTGGACTTGTGAATGGACAGAATACGCACCGCGCCGCCTGTCGTCTCCGCACCAACCGTCTGGAAGTCCTCCCCTGTCTCCTGCATGCCGCGCAGCAAGCGCACAAAGGCGAATAGGCCGCGATAGCCCTGCGCTTCAAAGGCGCGCGCCCGCTCAAAAAACGCCAGCAGATTGCTCTGCCGCTGCGCGCCATTGGGCAGCGCACCATACAAACCGAGCGCCCCCGTCCGGTCGTAAATCTCCCACAGCAATCGATACACCGGCTGGTCGCACGCGAAGGTGCGCAAATCGTCCAGCTGCTGTAAGAACAGTTCAACCTTATCAAACTGCTCACGCGAGGCAACCAGTGCATCGTAAAAACCGATGTGTCGGTCGATCAGTCGAATGTCGGCCAGCTCCTGTTCGGTAAATCCGAACAGCGGCGAGCGCAGCACGCCGATGAGGTCCACATCCTGCCGCGGGTTGTCAATGACCGCCAGCAGCGACACCATCGTGCCTACCTCAGCCGTGCCCAGCAATCCGCCGCGCTCCTCCGCGCCGGCAGTCAGGCCGGCCTGTTCGAGTGCTGCGATGAATACCTGCGCACGCGGTCCCGGCGAGCGCAGCAGAATGACGATATCGCCCGGCGTGACCGGCCGCAGCGCACCTGTCTCCTTGTCAAAGACCGGGAATCCTTCGTCCAGCAGAGCACGGATGCGGGACGCAACCAGACGTGCTTCCAGCGAGGTTTTATCCGGCGCATCCTCGTCCTCACCCAATCCCGCCGCGTCGAGCAGCAGCACCTCGGTTTTGTACCGCGCATGCCCGGCGTCCGGATAGTCCATGCCAAGGTGTAAGGCTTCGCGATCGGTATACTGCAAATCGCCGACCGTCTCGCCCATCACAGCCGAAAACAGATAATTACACGCATCCAGCACTGCCCCGCGCGAGCGGAAGTTCTGTCCAAGCACCACACGACGCGGCGCATCGTCCTGCACCTCATCTGCGTCGGCAAAGGCATGATACTTTTGCAGAAAAATGGACGGGTCTGCCAGACGAAAGCCGTAAATGCTCTGCTTCACGTCACCAACCAGAAACAGGTTACGCTCTTCCTGCGACAGCGCGCGAAAAATTGCGTCCTGCACTGCGTTGGTGTCCTGATATTCGTCCACTGCGATTTCAGCATATTGCTGGCTAAGCGTGCGCGCGAGCGCGGGAGGCTGTGCGCCATCATACAACAGTCGCACGGCAAAATGCTCCAAATCGTTAAAGTCCGCAGCATTGCGCACGCGCTTGGCATCGGAAAACGCCTGTTCAAACGCATTTACCATGTCAATCAGTGCGGATAATGCGGGCGCGGTCAACGTGCGGTCGTAGGCCGCTTCCTCGGCCGACACGGTCAGCCACTTCTCCCGGATGGTTTTGGCGACCGTTTTCCACTCCTCGCGCAGGGCTTTTATCTCCTCCAGAAACGCCTTGTCCTCGAATTTGCGCGCGGCTTTCAGACGGTCAAATGTAATCGACTGCGCCGCTTCCACGCAGGCATCCCAATCCCCGCTGTATAGCGCGTCCAGCAGGCGCTCGGCTTGGTTCAGATCGCTCGTCAGCGCGGGCAGATAGGTGTCATAGAGCTCGTCAATGCCGGTCACAGCATCCACCGCCATGTGAAGAAAAGCCGCGCCGTGCTCCGCTGCCGCGCGCGCCTGCGTGAGCAGCACCGCCGCGTGCGGTGTGTCCATGCCGTCCGCGTGCAATCCCTGCCGCACCGTTTCCAAGAATCCCTGCGGGTCGGGATGCGCCTGAATCTTTTCGTATGTGCTCAAAATCACGTCGCCCAGTTTTTTGTCATCCCGCCCCGCGGTCAGCAAATCGCAGAGCGCGAAAAAGCCCGCCTCGCCGCGCTCGTAGGCCGCGTCCAGCACCTCTTCCAGCACTTCGGTGCGCAGGATTTTTCCCTCCTGCGCGTCCATCAGACGGAAATCCGGCGCAATGCCGAGCGCCGCGGCCTGCTCCCGCGCGAGCGACAAGCACAGCGCATGAACAGTCGTGATTTTGGCGCGATGCACCAAGAACAACTGTCGGCGCAGGCGTGTATCCTGCGGGTCGCGCGCAACCGCCTGCGCCAGCGCAGCCCCGATACGCTCACGCATTTCGGCGGCGGCGGCATTGGTGAAGGTCACCAGCAGCAGCCGGTCAATATCCACCGGGTTTTCCGGGTCGGTCAGACGAGTTAGCACCCGCTCGACCAGCACGGCGGTCTTGCCCGAACCCGCCGCCGCCGAGACGAGCAGCGTACCGCCCCGGTTTTGGATTGCGGTCTGCTGGTCTTTGGTCCACTGCGGCACGTCACTCACCTCCTGCCTGCTGCCAGAATTCTTCGTCTGTCAGATGTTTTAAAAAGCGCGCCTTGTCTCCCGCTGTCTCATCAAAGCGGCAGGCTGCGCGGAAATCGCACCAATCGCAGTAACTCGACTGCTTATCCTTTTTGCAAGGGTCGGCCGTTACACTGCCTGCACGCAGCTCTTTGCCCATTTCGAGCAATTTTTTATGCGTGTATCGCGCGAGTCTGCCGAATTTCTCCAAATCGGCCACCGCGCTTTTGGCCGCAAGCGTCGGCACGTCCTCTCCCTTTTTCACCTTGACCGACACTGGCAGAAAACGGCCGTCACCTTCCAGCCCGTGCTCCATCGCGTCAAGCAGCTCCATGTCGTCGCTGAGCAGACCGCTGCGGCGCAGCGCTTTGTCGCGCAAGGCGCGCAAGGTATCCTCGTCCGTGTCTCGCGCGGCATCCGGCAGCGCATCGCGCACTGGCACATACAGCACACCCGCCGGCACGATTTCATTCAGTTCGGCTTCCAGCCGTGCACGGTAGCGCTCCAGTCCTTCCTGCTGCAAGGCATACAGATAAATGACCAGCTGCATGTTCAGCCCATACCAAATATCCGACAGGGAGAACGACTTTTTCCCGCTCTTGTAGTCCATCACGCGCAGATACAGCCGCCCGTTTTTGATATAACCGTCCACGCGGTCCACCTTACCGGACAGCGACACGTCGCCATCCGCATCCTCACATGTGACGGGCGGCAAATCACCCCCGCGCGAGAAATCCACCTCATAGTCGATGGGTTCAAAGTCGGACACGCGCAGCTCTTCCAGCACGTTTTCCAGAATCTGCTCCGCCGTGCGGGCCAGCCGCCCGAACAGATAGCGAAAGCGCGCCGTGCGCGTCTCCAGTCCGCCGAGTTCCTCGCGCACATATTGCCGCACAACCGCGCGGCACACGCGCCGAACGGTTGCCTCGTCGGCAGCCGCCGCGCCGCCCTCGGTTTTGCCCAGCTCGGCAAGCGCATGCTCAAGCACATAATGCAGGAATGTGCCGGTTTCCAGCGCGTCGAACCGCGCTACCTTGCGCGGCTTGGCCTTGAGGCCGTACTGCATGAAAAACGCAAACCGGCAGGAATAAAAGGTGTCCACCCGCGAGGCGGTCAAATTCAGGTGTTTGCCGTACAGTCCCTCGATAGTGTGCAGATTTTCCAGCGGACCGCGCCCGCGCCGCTGGGCCGACGCGCGGTGCACCCGCTCGTCATCCTCATAGAAATCATAGGCCGCGCGCACGGCGGGCGAACGGTCGCCCGATAAATAGGCACACGCCAGTTCCACTGCTGGACGTTCGGCCTGCAAGCGGTCGCGTACCGACTGTGCCTGATACGCGTCCAGTGGCACTGCGGGAAGCAGGCTGCGCACCGTGCCGATGAAGTACGAAGGCCGCGTCTCGCCGCCCGCAGCGTCTGCGGTGTGATAGGACAGCAGCAGCTCCTCCGACGGGCACGCCAGCGCGCGGTACAGTGTTTCCTGCTCCATGAGCAACCGCTCCGCACCATAGGCTTTCAGCTCCACGCCCAGCGCGTCCATCTTATCCCGATCCATATCGCTCAGCAGCGATGTAGAAGCCGTAGTTTTCGGAATCAGCCCGTCATTGACGCCGAGCAAAATCACATATTTGACGTTCTCGCCGCAAACACGCTCGATATTGCCGCAGGTGACACGGTCGAGCGAAACCGGAATCGAGCCGACGTCGTACTCCCCCAGCACCAGCCGGAACAGCTGCGCAAACCGTTCGGCGGTAAGCAAGGTCTCCCCGCACACCCACGCAAACTGCTCCATCGCGGAGACTAAAATCTCCCACAACTGCCGGTACTCGTCCGCCAGCTGCAACCGTCCCGCCTGTTCATGCGCGGCGGCACGGTCCGCCATGCGCTGCGGCGCATCCACCGCAAGCAGAAAATCATACAGTGCGCGCACGCAGTCAGAGGCGGGGTTTTCGCCCTTCAGACGCTCGCGCAAAGCAGCAAACGGCGCAATCGCCCGTGCCCGCAAAGTATTCAGGCTGACCAGCTCTGCGCGTATATCCTCATGGATGGGCAAACCGTATCCGTCCGGATGCTCGGTCCAGTCGCGTTCCCACGCGCCGCCGCGGATGTTCCATGTCAGCACATAGTTTTCCAACCGGTCGACCTCATCGCGCGTCAGGCTGGTCAATCCGGTCTTGAGACAGCCGAACATTTCCTCATACCGGAAGCCCGTGCGCACCGCCTCCAAAGCCCCCATCACCAGTGCCATGGGCGGGCGGGAAAGCAGGTCGGGCTTTTCTGCCAGAAACACCGGCACATCATACCGTGCCATTGCCATCGCCAAAGCCGCGCTGTACGGCTCGATATCTCGCGCCGCAATCACGAAATCCCGGTAGCGCGCACCTTCGTCGCGCACCTTGCGACGGATATAGGCCGCTGCATGCTCACACTCGTCAAAGGGTGAGGTCGCCGCGTACAGACGCACGCCCTCGCCTGCCTCTTCGTGCACGCCGCGCACAGGCAGCAGGCTTTCCGCTTCCACCGCAGCCAATCCCGCCGGGCGGGACAGGCAGCTGGCGCCCAATTCTATCCGTTCCACCTGTTGATTATGCCGCTTTGCCATACGGGTGAGCGTCTTGACCGTCTTGCAGCCGGTCACAAAAATCTCCGGCTGCGACAAATCGCAGGTCACGGCTGCCGACAGCGGTACGCCCGCCGACAACATCGCCTCCACTACGGTCAGCTCCTGTACGGTAAAACCCAGAAAACCATCCAGATACACCTGTGCCCCCGTCAGTACATGGCTTTCGGGCAGACGGTCGCGCAGATGGGTCAGGCGGTCACGCGGGTCGGGAAGCGACTGTTCACAAAGGCGCTCATAAGCGGTCAGCAGCTGCGCTAAGTCAGACAACTTCGCGGAAAGCGCCGCGTCCTCACTCTCTTGCGCTGCATCGAACAGCATTTCGGGCGAAACCGCACAGGTTTTGCACTCATCCACCAGTCGCAGCGTCTCGCGCAGCAGTTCGGGCTTGTCCGCAAGACCGCTCCAGACCGAAAGACCACCCTGCACACGACGCGCTGCTTCTTGCAAAGTAAGGAGCTGCCCTGCGGGGGTCAGCATCTGCTGCGCCAGCCCACCGACCTCGGAAAAAACACGGTCGGCCAGACGCGAAAATGTCAGCACCTCGGCAGTGCGCGCGCCATGGTTTTCAGTGGCCTCGGCAAGCCGGCGCTCCATCTGATGCGAGTTTAGTTCCGGAACCAGAAGAACCTGCTTCCCCTCGCCCTTTCGGCAGGCTTCCGCAATTTCCCGCAGAATCGCCGTTGTTTTGCCGCTTGCCGCGCGGCCCGTCCAAATTCGCATGGTACACGCTCCTTTCGCTTGGTCTATCATACCATGCCCTCACACCGTTCCGCAACCAAATGAAAAAAAGGAAAATTTATGGTTGACTTTTCTCCAAGTTTCGACTATACTATATCTCGTGCTGTGAATGCCTCTGTAGCTCAGTCGGTAGAGCAGGGGACTGAAAATCCCCGTGTCGGTGGTTCGATTCCGCCCGGAGGCACCATTTTGTTAAGCGTTATCGCGAATGGCTCTTACAAAATCCATGTCCATCGCAGGAGTCGAAAGGCGGCTCTTAAAAACAATCCGGTGGATTGTTTTAACCGCCGTGGCTTTGCCGCAGCAAAGCGATTCCGCCCGGAGGCACCAAATATATGCGGCTGTAGCTCATCTGGTAGAGCGCCACCTTGCCAAGGTGGAGGTAGCGAGTTCGAGCCTCGTCAGCCGCTCCAAAAAGAAAACGCCTGTCTATGACAGGCGTTTTCTTTTTGGTAATACGCAACTGGTGAGGCGCGAAAGCCCGGTAAAAAACATGCCGATGGCATGTTTTTTCGGGCATGTGATTAGGCCGACTGCCCCAGTCGGACGGATCCTCACAAAATCCGACCTCGACGGGCGGGTTTTGTGCCCCGCGACAGTCATCCGTTTTGTTTTCCACTTTCTGCCCCCGCTTGCCCACGCAAACGGTCTGTGATATACTCTGACCATACTTTATTGAGAGGTTTTCAATTATGCTGCATGAATTTTCCCGTGAAGAGCTGCTGCTCGGCGCGGATGCGCTGCAAAAACTGGCTTCGTCGCATGTCGCGGTTTTTGGTATCGGCGGTGTCGGCTCGTTCGCTTGTGAAGCGCTGGCCCGCGCAGGCGTTGGTGAACTGACACTGATAGACAACGACATGGTTTCCCTGACCAACCGCAACCGTCAACTGATTGCACTTGTTTCGACCACCGGACAAGCCAAGGTCGAAGTCATGCGTGAACGCATCGCAGACATCAATCCGCGCTGCACCGTACACGCGCTGCAACAGTTTTACACGCCGGACAGCATGCTTGATTTGACGCAATTCGATTATATCATTGATGCCATCGACACCGTCACCGCGAAATTGCACCTGATTTCGGAATGTGACCGGCTGGGTGTGCCGCTTATCTGCTCAATGGGCACAGGCAACAAGCTCGACCCGACACGCTTCGAGGTCTCGGACATTTATAAGACCTCGGTCTGCCCGCTCGCACGCGTCATTCGGCTTGAATGTAAAAAGCGTCGCATCCGCCGTCTCAAAGTGGTTTACTCCAAGGAAGAGGCCCGCACTCCCCTGCCCTCGGAGGAACAAAAAGGCACCGCAGGCCGCGCCGTGCCCGGCAGCGTATCCTTTGTGCCGCCGGTTGCCGGTATGATTCTGGCGGGCGAAGTCATCAAGACGCTGACCGCTGATATGCTGCCCTGAGCGCGCACCTTGCTATTTGTGCTCGTCCATGATATGATAAAGCCAGAATCCACAAGAAAAGGTGTTTCAATGGAATATATCACCCACTCGCCCGAGGAAACCGAAGCCTTGGGCGCAAATTATGCCGCATCGCTGCAACCGGGCGATGTTGTCGCCTTCTCCGGCGACCTCGGCGCGGGCAAAACCGCGTTCACCCGCGGCGTGCTGCGTGGACTCGGCTATCAAGGACGAGTCACCAGCCCGACTTTTGCCATCGCCAACGAATATGACACACCCAGCGGTCGTGTAGCGCATTTTGACCTGTACCGTATTCTGGACAGCGAAGCGCTTTTTGAAATCGGCTTTGAAGAATACTTGGACGGGAGCCGCATCGTTTTGATGGAATGGAGCGAAAACGCGGCTGATATCTTACCGGCACAATACAAAACCGTACACATTGCATATGAAAATGAGCCGAATGATCGGCGCATCACCATCGGGGAGGTACGCGCATGAAAATTCTTGCACTGGAATCCTCCGCCGTCAGCGCCTCGGTAGCGCTGACCGAGGACGAAAAACTCATCGCGCAATCTTTTCAAAACTGCGGGCTGACCCATTCGCGCACGCTGCTGCCGATGGTAGAGGGCCTGCTGCAAAATTGCGGGCTGACGCTGGACGAAGTAGATGCCATTGCCGTGGCGCACGGCCCGGGGTCGTTCACAGGGGTGCGCATCGGCGTAGCAACCGTCAAAGGGCTGGCGCTTGGCGCGGACAAGCCGTGCATCGGCGTATCCACGCTGGAAGCGATGGCATACGGTGCACACGCGCTCGACGGTCGCCTCTGCTGCGTGATGGACGCACGCGCAGGACAGGTCTATAACGCGCTGTTTTCCATCGAAAACGGTTTGCCCAGCCGCTTGTGTGAGGACCGCGCTGTCAAACTGACCGACCTTGCGGAAGAAATCGGCGATACAGCGTATTTTCTGGTTGGAGACGGAGCCGAACTATGTTATAATACCCTTAGGGAAAAATGTACCGGCCTGCGCCTCGCACCGCCCGAGCTGCGTTACCCCACTGGCTACGGCGTTGCCGCCGTTGCCCTGCCGTTACTACAGGCAGGTAAAACCTGCTCCCCACAAGAGCTGGACGCCTTTTACCTGCGCCGTCCGCAGGCCGAACGCGAACGTATGAAACGGCTTTCCGGCAATGCACCGAATCTACATTAAAGGAGACAAACGATTATGGCTACCGTTCATGAAATGGATCACCCGCTAATCAAGCATAAGCTCAGCCTGATGCGCGATAAAACCACGGGCGTAAAGGAGTTCCGCGAAGCGACGCGCGAAATCGCCATGCTGATGTGTTACGAGGCAACCCGCGATCTGCCGCTCAAGGAGATTTCGATTGAGACGCCGCTGGCAGAAGCGCGTGTACAGGTTATTTCTGGCAAAAAGATTGCGCTGGTTCCCATTCTGCGTGCCGGTCTCGGTATGGTGGAAGGCATGCTGGAAATGATTCCGGCCGCCAAGGTCGGCCATATCGGCCTGTACCGTGACCCCGACAGCCTGCAGCCGATTGAGTATTACTGCAAGTTGCCCAGTGACATCGAGGAGCGCGACGTGCTGCTGCTTGACCCGATGCTTGCAACCGGCGGCTCTGCCATCGCCGCCATTGACGGACTCAAGCGCCGCGGCGTCAAGCACATTAAGCTGATGAACCTCATTGCAGCGCCTGAAGGCATTGAAGCCGTTGAGAAAGCGCATCCGGATGTAGATATTTTCGTAGCCGCCATTGACCAAAAGCTCAATGACCACGGCTATATTGTCCCCGGTCTGGGTGATGCCGGCGACCGCATCTTCGGCACCAAGTAAATCCCAGAATATCAACAACGGTGCGGCGACATGCTGCACCGTTTCTACAGGAGCAATCAAATGGAATTTCAGCATTATGAAATGGAATCCAAGCGTCTACGTTTCCGCCGTCTGCGCGCAAACGACTTTTCCCTTGTCGCCCCGCTCCTTCAAGATAAACAGACGATGTACGCCTGGGAACACGGTTTTTCCTATGAGGAAGTCATCGATTGGATCGCGGATATGCTACGTCGTTACCGAGAGGATCAGTGCGGGTATTTTGCCGGTATTGACCGGGAAACCGGTGCATTGGTCGCATTGGCTGGTCCACTGGTTGAGCGTCTTGACGCTGATACTACTGCGCTCGGATTGGGTTATATCGTGCGACGCGATCTGTGGAGACAAGGTTATGGAGTGGAATGTGCCCGCACTGCACTCACCTTTGCGTTTGAAAAACTGGGTGCATCGCGCGTGCTTGCCCTAATCCGCCCAGATAACATTGCATCCCTTCACGTTGCAGCCGCTTGTGGCATGAAACCGGTTGGTCGATTCACAAGAGCATATCGTGGGAAAAAGCTGCCGCATGTGATATGTGCAGTGGAGCCCGCGGCGTTTTTCGCCACGTTAAATGCAGAAGCCGACCAGACTGACGACATGGAGGAAGCCGTGCCATAACTTGCTTTTGCAATGAAAAAACAGCAGCTGATTTACTCATCAGCTGCTGTTTTTCTTTATAGAATAGAGCCGGTTCCGTCATCTGCCTGCTTACAGATCGAGCGAATCACTACCGTATAGGTGTCGCCATCCTCGGTCATCACGGAAACACGATCCCCCTGCTTTCTGCCCAGCAGGGCTTTCCCCAGCGGCGCCTCACGGCTGATGCGTCCCTGCAACGGGTCACACCGCACGGTTGTGACTACCTGTATGGTTTCGGTTTCGTCATCCTCCTCAAAATACAACTCCACCTTGTCAAACAACCCGACCTCATCTGCCGCGGCACGATCCTCAATCACACGCGCCGACTTAATCATGCGCTCCAGATAACGGATACGGCTACGGTTGCGATTCTGCGCTTGTTTGGCCGCCTTATACTCAAAATTCTCGCTCAAGTCGCCAAATGCGCGCGTTCGCTTGACCTCCTCAATCAGTTCAGGCATCAATTCCAGCTTGCGGTGGTTCAGCTCCTTCTGCATCATTGCGATATCCTGCGCGGTCAATTCATCATTCATCCGGTTTCCTCTTTTCTTTCTCTCACGCAGACTTATCGCGTGAGAACATAAAAAGGCCGCTTGATAGCGGCCTTTCCGTTTCAGCTTCCCTTATCGGTACTGCTCCGCCCACACAGGTGCATTTGCTGCCAGAGAAGCAGGCACATCCAGCACACGTTGATTCGCGCTGCCGCGAAAGCGCAATTCAAGATTGCGCTCGGCTTCCACAAACGGCCCGTCCACCAGCAGATCCAGCTGTCCCAACAGCTTTTTCACAAACGGATCCGGCAGCTCCAACAACTGCTCGAACGTATAGCCGGAATACGCCATCAGGTGCTTTCCCCTTGCCTTTAACTCCACTGCCAGTCGATACAGCGGCTCGGGCTGACAAAACGGCTCACCGCCCGAAAACGTCACGCCTTTGACCAGCGGATTGCTGCACATATCGCGCAGCAATGTGTCCAGTTCCATGTCCTTGCCGCCTGCAAAATCATGTGTTTGCAGATTATGGCAGCCGGGACAATGGTGCGGACAGCCCTGTGTGAACAGTGTATAGCGGAAGCCGGGGCCATCCACAATGGACTCCCCGACTGTACCCGCAATGCGTATGGTGCCTTCCATCACGCGGTGTGCTCCTCCTCCAGCGAGCAGCAGGAAACCGTGTGCTTGACGCGGTCATGCTCCTCTGCGCGCTTGGCATTATTGAAGCGATCCAGCGTACCGACTAAATAGCCCGTAATACGGCGGATACGCTCAAAGCCCACGCCCTCGCCGATTAACTGCTCCTGCATTTCCTTCTTTTCCATCATCAAAACGCTTCCTTTCTCATTCTTTGACAATTTTCAATGTATTGGGCAGACGATCGGCCTCCTCGGCGGGATCGCCGTGATAGCCAAGCGTCATACTGTTCAAATGCTTATAAAGTCCCAGCTTTTGCAGTTTGGAAAGCGGCACACCTTCCCCCTCATGTCGTCCGCAGCGCGGGCAGGTTTCACCGATAATGCCAGTATAACCGCAAACCGGGTCGCGGTCAATCGGATGGTTGATTGCGCCGTAACCGATACCAGCTTCCTTCATGGCACGCACGACTGCTTCAAACGCTTCCAGATTCTGCGTCGGATCGCCGTCCAGCTCGATATAGCTGATATGTCCGCCATTTGTCAATTCATGATACGGCCCTTCGCGCATAATTTTCTCAAATGCAGGGATCGGATAATAGACCGGGACATGAAATGAATTGGTGTAATAATCACGGTCGGTCACGCCCTCAATGCGTCCATACTTCTCTCGGTCGATTTTGACAAAGCGGCCGGACAGGCCTTCTGCCGGGGTTGCAATCAAAGAGAAGTTCAGGCCGTATTTTTCACTTGCCTGATCCATACGCTCCCGCATGTGTCCGACAATCTCCAGACCAAGATTCTGCGCTTCATCGCTTTCTCCATGGTGCTTGCCGATCAGCGATTTAAGCGTCTCCGCCAAGCCAATGAAGCCGAGCGTCAGCGTGCCATGCTTGAGCACCTCGCCAACCGTATCATCCGGACCGAGCTTGTCCGAATCCATCCAGACGCCCTCGCCCATCAGGAACGGATAGTTGCGCACTTTTTTGGCCGACTGGATGCGGAAACGCGCCAATAGCTGCTCTATGACCAAATCAATCTTGCGGTCCAGATCCTCAAAAAACCAGTCGATATCGCCGTGGCTGCGGATAGCAATGCGCGGCAGATTAATCGAAGTAAAAGACAGATTGCCGCGGCCGTTGACGATTTCACGGGTTGGGTCAAAGTGGTTGCCGATGACGCGCGTGCGGCATCCCATATAAGAACATTCGGTTTCCGGATGGCCGGGCTTGTAATATTGCTTATTGAACGACGCGTCCAGAAAGGAAAAATTGGGGAACATCCGTTTCGCGGAAACGCGGCATGCCAGCTTGAACAGGTCGTAGTTCGGCTCCCCCTCGTTATAGTTGACGCCCTCTTTCACCTTGAAAATGTGAATCGGGAAAATCGGCGTTTCTCCATTGCCCAAACCGGCTTCGGTTGCCAGCAGCAGCTGCTCTATAACCAAACGGCCTTCGGGCGAGGTGTCCGTGCCATAGTTGAGCGAGGAGAACGGAATCTGCGCACCTGCACGCGAATGCATGGTATTCAGATTATGTACCAGCGCCTCCATCGCCTGATAGGCGCTCTTGCGTGTCTCCTTATCCGCATACTTACGGGCAAAGCGCATACATTTCTGGACCGCCTGCTCGTCCAGTGTTTCGCCCAGTGCCGCCGCCATTGCTTCGTCATAACCATTGTTTCCGGCAAGGCAAGCCCATTTACCGGTCTGCTGCTCGACCCGTTCGGTCAGCGCAGCCGCATCGACCTCATTGTTTTCATCCCCACCAAACACCTCAAGCGCTTTGGCCAGATTGCTGCGAAACAGCTTGCGGAACGTCTTGCGGATGCCCGGAGCCATCGAGTAATCGAAATTCGGGACCGACTGGCCGCCGTGCTGATCGTTCTGATTGGACTGAATGGCGATACACGCCAGCGCCGCATACGAGCGAATATCGTTCGGTTCGCGCAAAAAGCCATGACCGGTGGAAAAACCGCCGTCAAACAGCTTAAGCAGGTCTATCTGACAGCAGGTTGTGGTGAGTGTCAGAAAATCCAAATCGTGGATATGGATATCACCCTCCCGATGCGCATTGGCGTGCGCCGGGTCGAGGATAAACATCTCATAAAACTGCTTTGCACCCTCGGAACCATACTTGAGCATGGTACCCATTGCTGTATCGCCGTCGATATTGGCATTTTCACGCTTTACGTCATTTTCCAGCGAGGACTGAAAGGTTAAATCCTCATACACCTTCATCAGCCGGGTGTTCATCTCGCGCACACGGGTGCGCTCATTGCGGTAAAGAATATACTTTTTTGCGGTGCGGGCATGTCCGCTTTCGATCAGAACCTTCTCTACCGTATCTTGTATCTGTTCCACCGTGGGAATTTGCTCTCCCACGACCTTTTCCAGCGTCTTTTCCACCTGTTCAGCCAGACCGCGCGCCATGTCGTAATCCTGTCCGCCGGAAGCCTGCGCCGCGCGGAAGATCGCACCCGCAATCTTGTCAATCTCAAAGGGGGCATTACGCCCGTCGCGTTTGACGATCTGCTGAATCATAAGTTCTGCTTCCTCTCTCATACAAAGACCACCGTACGGTGATCACAAAATTTCGTGGATTGCTATCGTTTTTCGCACCATATCTTGTGCCTGTGCTATATATTTTACCGCTCATAGAGCGGCCTGTCAAGGGGAAACCGGGTTTTTGGAAAAATTGTGATAATCAAAATATTTTTCTTGTTGGTTTCTCTGAAAATTCGGCATTTTCTCTGTGGACAACAATCGACGGTTCTGTGCATAACTCTTCTTCTGTGGAAAATTCTGTGTACATCTTGTCGATAAATGCAATGCAAACCATTCTTTTCTATTTTTCAATCCAACACAAGATATAGTGTACGCTACACAAACCGCACATGATCACTCAAACGCCTCACAGCCCATAATCTGCAAACAGAAAGAGCCGCCGCTCCACTGCTGCGCCTCTTCCGTTTACCTTGATTTTCTTTAATCCGCCAAGCCGATTGCGTCCGACAACGGGATGGAAAGCACCAGCCCGTGGCTGCGCGTATTCATACCGACCGCTTTCATCAGCGCTGTCATGATTTCCTGCCGCTCCTCACTGCGTACAACCAGAAAAACAATTTCCTTTTCCGCTTGAATCTCGATACCGAAAAATCGCTTGACTTCATCCTCCGCAATACCACGCGCAGCTATCACAGTTCCACCACGCGCGCCTGCCTTACGCGCCGCATCCATGGCGACATTCGTATATCCCCGCTCCATTACCACGACGACTGCGTCCAATCCACAGGCTCGCTCTGATTTGCTCATACTCTCCGCCTCCTCGCTTTCAACATCTGTTTGCGTCAACACCTTGTGCCATCGCATACCGATTCCGCTAATCGGAACAGTAAAGGCAATGCCCTTGCCCGGATAACGCATTTGCAGATCATGGCCCAACTTCTCCAGCAGCAGACACGCCCGCTCCCGATCCGTCAAGCAAAAAACAATCGCCTTGGCCGTTTCACCGATGCCGAGCAAATCCAGCATTTCGGTTTTCGCCGTGCCATGTGCCATACAGACAAAATCCACGAGCACATGGGTATCGCGGTACAGACGGAGCACCTTTTCGCTTTGCGATACATCCACAACTGATATCAGCAATTCCACCGCACTGCGCGCCGTCATCTGCGGCTGATACTCACCCATGCTGATCCTCCTCTTCCAGAACGATAACTTCTTCCTCTTCCTCTGCCCCGGCTTGTGCTGCTTCATCTGTCCGCCGCAGCTTTCGATGATACAACAAGCCGAGAATTTGAATTGTCAGCAACGGTGTCATTGCAACCATCGCCACAATACCGAACGCATCCGTCAGAACATTACCGCCCAAAGCCTCGCACGCTCCCATTGCAAACGGCAGGAGGAATGTGGAAGTCATCGGACCGGATGCAACGCCGCCCGAGTCAAACGCAATACCGGTAAAAATCTTTGGGACAAAAAACGTCAAACCAAGTGCCAGCAGATAGCCGGGAATAACGATCCAATATACAGAAATGCCGGTCAGCACACGCAGCATGGAAAGACCGACCGAACTGGCAACGCCGATAGACAGGCTATGCATCATTGCACGCTGAGAAACTCCGCCATTGGTGATATTCTCTACCTGACGGTTCAGCACATGCACTGCCGGCTCTGCCGTCACCAAAAAATAGCCGATCAGCATGCCCAGCGGCACCAGCATCCAGCTGTGTCCGCTTTGTGCCAACTGTTTTCCCAGAAAATGACCTACGGGCATAAAGCCAACATTCACGCCGGTCAAAAACAATGCAAGGCCGAAAAAGGTATATCCGAAACCAATTCCGATTTTTTTTAGCTGCATCCGATGAAAACGGCGAAACAACAACTGAAAGACTGCGCAGAATAGAATGATCGGAATTAGAGCAAATAACACTTCATGTACATACTCCGGCAGGCTATGCGCAAACAGCATCGCCACCTGCTTGGTGTCTTCCACCTCCGGCACCGTAACAGCAGTATAACCCGGATCACCGCCTCTATAGAAAATACCAAGCAGCAACACCGCCAGAATCGGGCCGATACTGCACAGCGCTACCAAGCCAAAGCTATCGTCCTGCGCATCCCTGTCGCCTCGAATGGAAGCCAGACCGATACCCAAGGCCATGATAAACGGCACGGTAATCGGGCCGGTCGTCACACCGCCGGAATCAAACGCTACCGCAACAAATTCATTCGGTACAAATGCGGATAAAATCAAAACGCCGATATAAAATACAATCAGCAAGGAAGCCAATCGAATTTTGAACAGCGTGCGCAGCATTGCCAGTACAAAAAACAGACCTACGCCAATTGCTACCGTCCAAATCAAAACCGCATTGGGAATAGAGGGAACCTGCTGCGCCAAAACTTGTAAATCCGGTTCTGCAATGGTAATCAACACACCAATGACAAATGTGATACCCACAACCGCTATCAAATTTTTTGTACGCGGTAATTGCGCACCGATACCTTCTCCCATTGGTGTCATAGAGACATCCGTTCCAAGCGAAAAGAATGCCATACCGACAATCAGCAACACCGCGCCGACCAGATATAAAACCAAAGTTCCGACTGGCATCGGTGTTATTGTGATACTTAGCAGCAGCACAATCAACGTAATTGGTAAAACAGACGATAATGCCTCTACAATTTTTTCCTTTAAAATCTTATTCATTGCATTTCCCCTATAAACAAAAATCAATATATTATACCATAGAAAGTGTATGAATTGGGGAAACACAAAGAATCTTAACAAAAAATAAACGCCGGTTCATCAGAACCGGCGTTATCCATATGCGCATCGAGTTATCTTTCCGGGCCGTCGCCAGCCAAGTATTGTCACCGTAAACGAGCTTAACTACTGTGTTCGGAATGGGAACAGGTGTACCCTCGTCACCATTGACAC
>NZ_JBQKJP010000035.1:0-32221 GCF_052117205.1 Candidatus Agathobaculum pullicola
TTTCCAAGCAGCTTGCTGTCCATAACCGCCGTTCCAACAACTTTCCCATGAGGCCTCTAGGTTGGCTTTCTCCTTTAGAGTTCACTGTCCAATATGTTTGACAAACCTACATTATTTCAACTATTTTAACTGGTATGATATTTCGCACAGGCAGCATACTATGACAGTACGGTGCTTGATAATAGGGCTTTACAAAAGCGACTCGATTTGTTATCCTAAAGGCAGAGGGGGCGTTTCGCCCCGTATAGAACGAATATGAATTATGAAGGAGGTGCCGGATTGTGAGCGAAGAATACGGCAACAATTTTGTCACGTTGATTGATGAGGACGGCAACGAAGTTGAGTTTGAGCACATCGACACCGTGGAATATCAAGGAACAACTTATCTGGCGTTTATCCCGGCGGAGCTTTCCGTTGAGGAGGATGCGGAGGTTGTTATCATGCAAATCGTAGAAGAAGACGGCGAGGAGATGCTCGAAGCGGTCGAGGATGACGAGATCGCAGATGCGGTGTTTGACATTGTGATGGAGCGCGCCGAGGCGGAAGAGGAAGAATAATTTATATTCGCACACGGCATGGATGGGTCAAATCCCTGCCCTGTACGACAGCAGCTCTTTTTTAACCCACATTTTTAGTACGGGATTTCGGAAAGTTTTGGCATTGAGCAGCAGGCCTCCCGGGTATACACGGACGTTGGAAGCGCAGACATGCCAAACAGAAAACCCACCTGCATGAGTCGTGCAGGTTACTAATTGGGCTGCATCGGCAGGGTGGGGTATTTTTATGCCTAACGGTCTGATGTCGATGACGGGCAATCGCTCGATTGGTTAAAAAATTATTACATTTGTGTGACTTTACAGGAATTTTATTTGCTTCTTTTGCATAAGATGATATAATGAATAAAGAAAGCATAAAAAGGAGGTGCACAGAGACATGAGAAATCTGAAGATTCCCCAGCAGCCCGATCGCCCGGATATCGATGATTTGATTTTCGGTGACGAACATGAGACGCATAGCGATAAGTAAAACGCTTACGGATATGTCCACGCAGGGAGCGCATGCTGGAAGGGAATGCGGCCGCGTGGTTTTTTTATATGTATTTCCCGGAAAATAAAAAGGGAGTTCCATTCTGGATATGAAAAAATGTCTCAATAAAGGGTGATGCCCGAAACGGAAAACCGTTTCGGGCGTTTTTTTATACTTTAGGAGAAATGAGGGAGCGAAATCGATCAAGCGCGGCTCGAAAGCGGGGGTCTTCTCGCATCGGTGCGTACTGTGCATCCTCTTCCAGAGAGCGTAGGGTTAGGCGGTGGGTTTCGATGATTTCGTTTTTGGTTGGCACATGGGTTTGCACACCGGCGAAGAAGGGATTTTTCTGATAATTCAGTGTGTAGGACAGCCGTGCGTCGATATACGCATCAAGTAGATCGAATGTACGATCAGTGTCGCCCTCATCCTGTGCCAGCATCAGTCCGAGCAACAGGCCGTTGGAGCGGTCGAGTTCAAACAGCTCGTCTACCGCGCGGTAGGCGTTCAGGTAACGGTGTGCAGCGGGGAACTCCTTTTGCCGCCGCGCAACCGTGATTAGATTCATCAGTGCGCCCAGCGTTTCGTGGACATGGGTGAGCAGCCGTTTTCGGGCAAGCTGCTCGGCTTCGTCCAACCGGTTTTGCGCCAGCCGTAGGTTGAGACGCAGCACGTCCGCATTAGCCAGCGGCTGCGTGGGCAGGCTGTCAATCAGCGTCTCTGCTTCGTCGTAGCGCCCGAGTATGGTCAGAGCGTTGATACGCATCAGCTTGGCACCCAGTTTCTCGCCTGCCTCCTCGCTTTGCTGCTCACCCTGCTCGAACAGTGCAAGACAGCGGGCGATGAGCGCCTCGCCTCTTTGTTCAGGATCGTCTGCATGAGCAAGGGCAGAGGCGAGATAATGGAAATACAGCCCGCCCGCTGAGATTTTGAGCGTACCGCAGGAAGGATATTCGTGCAGCGTCTCTTCTGTTGCCTGCTGTCCGGCATCAAAGCCTTGCTCATCAAATATGGCACGCAGACGTTGTGTGATGGCAAGCAGTTCCTCGGGAGAGGGCGCTGGATGAAAGTTGAGCAGCGCATCGACCGTCATGCCGAGCGCACGGGCTAATGGCGGCAGGAGGGTGATATCGGGATAACTTGCGCCGGTTTCCCATTTGCTGACAGCAGCGGCTGACACACCAACCAGCGAGGCCAGACTCTCCTGCGTCAGTCCCTTAGCGTGGCGTGCAGTCAGGATTGTGGTTCCAATGAAAAGTTCCATATCGTTCATCCTTATAATAGCAGATTCAAAAGGACCTTTTGTAATTTTATCTTATCATGTTGCTGCAATAGATACAATGGAGGCGAAGTTTAACCATCGGTTGGGTTTTTCAACCATTAGTTGATCAAAACGGAGTGTGGTTGACGATGCTGCTGGATTCTGTTAGGATAGTCGAGTGGAAAAGGAGGGGTGGAGCGGTGGCGCTTGATTTGACAGAAGGAAACATTACCCGGAGGCTTCTGCTGTTCTCACTGCCGCTGATGGTGGGGAATCTGCTACAGCAATTATATAATGTAGCGGATACGCTGATTGTGGGACGTTTTCTGGGTGCGGATGCGCTGGCGGCGGTTGGCTCAGCCTATACGCTGATGGTGTTTCTAACGTCGATTCTGCTGGGCCTGTGCATGGGTAGCAGTGCGTTTTTTTCCATGCAGTTTGGCAAACGGGATATGGAGCGGCTGAAAAACGGCTTGTTTTTAGCTTTTCTGCTGATTGGCATGATTGCGGTTGTGATGAATGTACTGGTTTTTATGGGACTGGACTGGATTGTCCAGGTACTGCATGCGCCGGATACCGTTGCACCGCTCATGCGGCAATATCTGTTTTACATCTTCTTTGGAATAATGGCGACATTTTTATATAATTTCTTCGCTAATCTACTTCGTGCAGTGGGGAATTCACTGGTTCCATTGTTGTTTCTCGCGGCGTCGGCAGTGCTCAACATTGTTCTGGATTTGCTGTTCGTTCTGGTGTGTCATTGGGGAGTGGCGGGTGCGGCTGTCGCTACGGTTATGGCGCAGTTTGCATCCGGTATCGGCATTGCGACGTATTGTCTGCTGCGGTTTCCTGAACTGCGGGTGCAGCGGCGTCATATGCGCTGGGACAGACGGATTATCCGTGAGATTGCCGGTCTGTCTGTCTTGACCTGCGTGCAGCAGTCGGTGATGAATTTTGGTATTCTGATGGTGCAGGGACTGGTCAACAGTTTTGGTAAAACCGTTATGGCGGCGTTTGCGGCGGCGGTCAAGATCGATTCCTTTGCCTATATGCCGGTACAGGATTTTGGCAACGCATTTTCTACCTTTATTGCACAGAATTACGGGGCAAGGGATGAGGAACGCATCCGACGTGGAATCAAAAGCGCGGTAGGGGCAGCGTTGGTGTTCTGCGTGGTCATCAGTACAGCGGTATGCGTGTTGGCGCGTCCGCTGATGGGTTTGTTTATCCAGCCGGGGGAGACGGACATCATTGCGGTTGGCATCGGTTATTTGCGGATTGAGGCATCGTGCTATTTCGGAATTGGTTTGTTATTCCTGTTGTACGGCTTTTATCGCGCGGTCAAGCGACCGGGCATGTCGGTGGTGCTGACAGTGATTTCACTGGGTACACGAGTGGCACTCGCCTATTGGCTGTCCGCGATGCCTGCGGTAGGTGTGACCGGTATTTGGATTGCCGTACCCATTGGGTGGGCATTGGCGGATCTGGTGGGTGTCGGATATTATTGGAAAAATAAAACGCATTTGCTGCGCATGGAGGCGTGAAAAAGGTCCTGCCGGGAAGGCAGGACCTTTTGTTTTCACGTGCCGAAATAGCTGAAGTGCATATAATCGCGTTTGTTGCGCCAAGCGTTGCCGCCCCACAGAAAGCCGTGGTTGATAAATGCGTTGTATACGTCACCGCCTTCCGGGATAGAATAGGGGTCTTCGCCCGGCAGCCAGTAGGAGCCGGTGGTCGGGGTCAAGGTGCCGTCTTCGTTGATAGTCGCCTCCATGTTCTCATCCCAGTTAATGTCCACTGCGGTACCTTGCGAGTGCTCTCCCGTGCGCCACGAGTAGCAGCCGACATCCTTGATCGGGAACTGCTCATCCCCGTTATAAATCTCTTCAAATACTGCTTCATAGATGGAAGCAAGGTTGCGGTTCACCTGTAGGTAGGCTGTACCGGGGGCCTTGGTACCGTCCTCCTGCAAACGCCAGACCGGAACGGAAATTTCCACCATATTGACTTCGGCTTCCTCGGCAGTCTGGTATTTCTCGCCGCCTACACCATAGACCAGTTCCATCTTTTCCTCTTCCGTCTGCGGCAGCGTCAGGTCTGGTTCTTCCCATGTGTCGTCGGTAGTGTCAGGGGTGTTGTTCGAGGCATCTTCAAAGGCGGAGCAGAAACGGGTTGCCATGATAAGCGCCTGTTCCCGCGTGGCGGTTCCGCTGGGGGCGAGCATGGTGGTTTGCCCAGCGGCGGAAATGCCGTTGACCACGGTGTGATCCACCATGGTAATCATGGCGTCGACGGCATAGGAATTGATTTCGGGAACATCCGGATAATCCTCCACGCAGGCATCGCCTGCAATGGGAGCGGCGTCAATGCCGGTGGCATCCAGAATATTGTACAGCATAACGCAAAGGTCCTGACGTTCAATCTCTGCATCCGGATCGAAGATGCCGTCGCCGCGGCCGTTGACCAGCCCGAGTTCGTAGGCAGCGACGACGCTCGGATCGTCACAGTCACGGAAAGGCTTCTTGCCCGAAGCGAAAACTGCTTTGCCGCTAACAGCCTTATACGCGTTGACGGCTATGCCGCAAAACTCGGCGCGGGTGATGGCGCCTGTTGCGCTGCGTGTTTCCAGCGTGCTTGGCATCAGTCCGGCTTCCTGTGCTGCGGAAACACCTTCCTGCGCCCATGCGGAAACATCGGACAGTGCACCGGCTTGCGGCATGAGCAGCGTGGCGAGCAATGCGAGCGTACCGGCGCGGCGAAAAAACGGATGTGACATAAGTGAGGGGCCTCCTTAGAAAATAGGTGTCAAATCTGCGTACTTGATAGATATGTTCAAACAAATCTTGTAAAAAATAAGTAAAATGGAAATTTATTCACAATATCCACATCTTTGTCCACAAAAGCTGTGGACAATTACCGGCCGACAGTGCGGTCGAGCGTGCGATATTGCAGCGCCTCGGCAAGGTGTTCCGGAGCAATAACCGGGCTGCCTGCCAAATCGGCAATGGTGCGTGCCATGCGCAGCACACGATCATGGGCGCGGGCGGTTAGTCCGAGTCGCTCAAAGGCTGCATGAAACATATGTGACGCTTCCTGCGTCAAGGGACAACATTCCGACAGGTGGGAAGGGGGAAGGTGCGCGTTGCAGACATCCGTGCCCTGTCGCTGGTATTGTGTTTCGCGTGCAGCCACTACGCGGGTGCGAATAGAGGAAGACGGTTCTTCGGCAGCTTGTCCGCGCGCTGCAAGCGCGGCGTATTCGACCGGCTGAACGGCGATTTGCAAGTCAATCCGGTCAAGAAGCGGGCCGGACAGACGGCGCAGATATTGTTGAACCGATGTTTTAGAGCAAGTGCAGCGGTCAGTGCCGTACCATCCGCAGCGGCAAGGATTCATCGCGGCAATGAGCTGGAAGCGCGCGGGATAGGTGACCTGTCCCGCAACACGGGAAATCGTAATGCGACCGTCTTCCAGAGGCTGGCGCAGCGCCTCAAGCACATCGCGGTGAAACTCCGGCAGTTCGTCCAGAAACAGTACGCCGCGATGTGCAAGTGAAATCTCGCCCGGCGTGGGCAGGCGATTGCTTGCACCCGCGCCGCCTGCCAGAGCGGCGGCAGAAGTGGTGTGATGCGGCGCGCGAAAGGGGCGCGCAGCTTGTCCAACGGCCTCCTGTCCGCGGCCGACAGACGACCAGACACGGATGACTTCCAGCCGTTCGCTATCCGACAGCGGCGGTAAAATAGTGGAAAAGCGTTTTGCCATCATGCTTTTGCCCGAGCCGGGCGGCCCAGAAAGCAAGATGTTATGTCCGCCGGCTGCGGCGATTTCCAGCGCGCGTTTTACGGCGTGTTGTCCCATCACATGGGAAAAGTCCAATGCGGCATCCTCTGCAGGAGGAGGCTCGGGGGGCGGGCATGGCGCCAGCGGCGCGCGGCCTGAAAGATGCGCAATGAGCGCAGGAAGGCTTTCGACGGGCAGAACTGTAATGCCGGTGGCATAGGAGGCCTCCTGCGCGTTCTGTGTGGGCACATAAACCGTGCGGAAACCGGCGTCCCGTGCAGCCAGCGCCATAGAAAGCGCACCGCAAACCGGACGAAGCAAACCGGATAGCGAAAGCTCGCCAAGAAAAATCGCATCCTGCGGCAGCGGGTCGATTTGACCGGTGGCCGCAAGAATAGAAAGCAAAATAGGAAGGTCGTATGCAGTACCGGCCTTTCGGGTATCCGCCGGGGCAAGGTTGACCGTGATGCGCGAAACCGGCCAGTCAAACGAGCACGACTTGACCGCCGCCCGTACACGTTCTCCGGCTTCCGCGACCGCACCGGTCGGCAAACCGACTACATCCAGACGGGGCAGGCCGTTCGAGGGCAGACACTCGACGGTGACAATATAACCGTCGATCCCGCTCAGTCCGGCGGAAAAAACGCGTGCAACCATCAAACTCCCTCCTGCAATGACCCTAAAACTTACCTTATTAATATACTACAATTTTGTCGATTCCGCAATGCAAAACGACAACTGCAAAGGAATTGTAACATTTTGGAACGGTATGAGAATATTGTTTCACAATGCGAAATCTCTATTAATAATCAGGAAATTGTTACGAATTTGTCATATTAAGTGTTTACATTTTTGGTGAGGGGTGATAGAATAAAAGCGGCCGGTGGAGACGGCTTTTTCCCATGTTAAAAAGCAGGCGAAAAGGCTTTTCACCCCTTCAGCATGTTATAACTGAATAGGAGGATATAAACATGGCAAGAAAGATGAAGTCCATGGACGGTAACACCGCTGCGGCACATGTGTCGTATGCGTTTACCGAGGTCGCGGGTATCTATCCGATTACCCCGTCCAGCCCCATGGCAGACAGCGTAGACCAGTGGGCAGCCGCAGGTCAGAAGAACATTTTCGGTACTACCGTTAAGGTGATCGAAATGCAGTCCGAGGCGGGTGCCGCAGGCACGGTTCACGGTTCTCTGGCAGCCGGCGCACTGACCACGACCTATACCGCATCCCAGGGTCTGCTGCTGATGATCCCGAATATGTACAAGATCGCAGGCGAACTGCTTCCCTGCGTGTTCCATGTTTCCGCGCGTACGGTTGCATCCCATGCGCTGAACATCTTCGGTGATCATTCTGACGTTATGGCTTGCCGTCAGACCGGTTTCGCTATGCTGGCTGAGACCAACCCGCAGGAAGTAATGGATCTGGGTGCAGTTGCGCATCTGGCTACCCTGAAGTCCCGCGTTCCGTTTATCAACTTTTTCGATGGTTTCCGTACCTCTCACGAGATTCAGAAAATCGAGGTTTGGGATTACGAGGACCTGAAGGAAATGTGCGATATGGACGCTGTGGAAGCGTTCCGTGGGCGCGCTCTCAATCCGGAGCATGCGATGATGCGCGGCTCTCACGAAAATGGCGACGTATTCTTCCAGCATCGTGAGGCCTGCAATAAGTACTACGATGCGGTTCCGGAAATCGTAGAAGAGTACATGGGTAAGGTCAACACCAAGCTCGGTACCAATTATCAGCTGTTTAACTACTACGGCGCTGCCGATGCTGATCGTGTTATCATCGCGATGGGTTCGATTTGCGACGTAGCAGAGGAAGTTATCGATTACCTCAACGCGCACGGCGAGAAGGTCGGCCTTGTCAAGGTTCGCCTGTACCGTCCGTGGCGTGCGGACAAGCTGCTTGCCGCTATCCCGGAGACTGCCAAGAAGATTGCGGTTCTCGACCGCACCAAGGAGCCGGGCGCACAGGGCGAGCCGCTGTATCTGGACGTTGTTACCGCGCTGGCCAATGCCGGCATCACCGACAAGACCGTCATCGGCGGCCGTTATGGTCTGGGTTCCAAGGATACTCCGCCGTCCTCTGTCTTTGCGGTATATGAGGAACTGACCAAGGCAGATCCCAAGCGTCAGTTCACCATCGGCATCAATGATGACGTGACCTACCTGTCTCTCCAGGAGAAGCCCGCGCCGAACACTGCGGCGGAAGGCACCACCGAGTGCAAGTTCTGGGGTCTCGGCGGCGACGGTACTGTTGGCGCGAACAAGAACTCCATCAAGATCATCGGCGACCACACCGATAAGTTTGTTCAGGCGTACTTCCAGTACGACTCCAAAAAGACCGGCGGCGTTACCGTTTCGCATCTGCGCTTTGGCGACAAGCCGATCAAGAGCCCGTACTATATCAACAAGGCGGACTTTGTTGCTTGCCACAATCCGTCCTATATCACCAAGCACTTCCCGATCGTGCGTGACGTCAAGCCGGGCGGCGTATTCCTGATTAACTGCCAGTGGACGCCGGAGGAGCTTGAGCATCATCTGGCTGCTTCCGAGAAGCGCTACATTGCCAAGAATAACATTCAGCTCTACACCATCAACGCGATTGATCTGGCAATTGAAATCGGCATGGGCAAGCGCACCAACACCATCCTCCAGTCCGCTTTCTTCACACTGGCCAAGGTGATGCCGCAGGAAGAAGCAATCGGCTATATGAAGGATGCCGCGACCAAGTCCTACCTGAAGAAGGGCCAGGATGTCGTTGATATGAACCATAAGGCGATCGATGCCGGCGCTACCGCGTTCGTCAAGATTGACGTTCCGGCTGCTTGGGCCGACGTTGTTGATCCGGAGGATAACCAAGATCTGCAGGGCCGTCCGGAAGTCGTCAAGATGGTCAAAGAGGTTATGGAGCCGATTGGCCGCATGGACGGCGATTCTCTGCCGGTTTCCGCTTTCGCGGGTGAGCATGTTGACGGCACCTTCGAGCACGGCGCTGCCGCTTACGAGAAGCGTGGCGTAGCCGTTACCGTTCCGTCTTGGAATCAGGATACCTGTGTGCAGTGTAACCAGTGTGCTTATGTCTGCCCGCACGCGACCATTCGTCCGTTTGCGCTGACTGAAGAAGAAGCAGCTGCGGCTCCGGCATCGACCAAGATCGTTGATATCAGAGCTGGTAAGGGTAAGGGCGTTTATAAATATGCACTGGCGGTTTCTCCGCTCGACTGCATGGGCTGCGGCGTATGTGCTGGCGTGTGCCCGACCAAGTCCCTGACCATGACGCCGCAGGAGCAGGAAGCTGCCCAGCAGGCTGTGTTCAATTACTGTGTGGATAAGGTTTCTGACAAGGCGGACATGTTCTCTGTCAACTCTGTCAAGGACAGCCAGTTCAAGAAGCCGCTGCTTGAGTTCTCCGGCGCTTGCGCAGGCTGCGCTGAGACCTCTTATGCCCGTCTGATCACACAGGTTTGCGGCGACCGTATGTATATCTCCAATGCAACCGGCTGTTCGTCCATTTGGGGTGGCCCGGCTGCTACCAGCCCGTACACCGTTGACGCAAACGGCTACGGTCCGGCTTGGGCAAACAGCCTGTTCGAGGACAACGCAGAGCACGGCCTTGGCATGTACTATGGTCAGCTGGCAATTCGTGAGCGTCTGATCTCCAAGCTGGAAGAGATGGCTGCCGCAGAGCAGACGCCGGCTGCGGCCAAGGATGCGATTGCGAAGTTTATGGAGACCAAGGAAAACAGTGCTGCCAATGCAGAGCCGACCAAGGCTCTGGTTGCCGAGCTCGAAAAGGGTGCGGCTGCTGGCTGCGAGGCTTGCAAGGAAGTTCTCCAGCATAAGGAATATCTCGCCAAGAAGTCCATCTGGATCTTCGGCGGCGACGGCTGGGCTTATGATATCGGCTTTGGCGGCTTGGATCACGTTCTCGCTTCCGGCCAGGATGTAAACGTTATGGTATTTGATACCGAGGTTTACTCCAACACCGGCGGTCAGGCTTCCAAGGCTACCAATATCGGTGCCGTTGCACAGTTCGCGGCTTCCGGTAAGACCACCAAGAAGAAGAGCCTTGCCGAGATCGCAATGAGCTACGGTTATGTATACGTTGCCCAGATCGCAATGGGCGCGAATATGAACCAGACCCTCAAGGCGATTGCGGAAGCAGAAGCCTATCCGGGCCCGTCGCTCATCATCGGCTATGCGCCGTGCGAAATGCACTCCATTAAGGGCGGCATGACCAACTGCCAGGCTGAGATGAAGAAGGCTGTTGACTGCGGTTACTGGAACCTGTTCCGCTTTAATCCGCAGCTGGCTGAGGAAGGCAAGAATCCGTTCATCCTTGAGAGCAAGGAGCCCAAGACCGAGGATTACCGCAAGTTCATGATGAATGAAGCGCGTTACTCGGCTCTGACCCGCTCGTTCCCGGATCGTGCTGAGAAGCTGTTCGCTGAATCCGAGATTGAGTCCACCAAGCGTTATGCGCATCTGCAGCGTCTGCAGGCTCTGTACGCTCCCGAAGCGTAACGACCGGTTGACCGACGCGGAAAGCGTTGCATTGAAGCAAAAATGAAGAACCGCCCGCGGAACTGTGCCGCGGGCGGTTCTTTTGTGTATCACTGGATATTTTCGGCAGGCAGGATGCGGGAACTCCACAATATTTTGCGTTTTCACGGCGGGAAACAGCAAAATCCTGTTGCGCAAACAGGGAAAACGCGGTACAATGTTAGACAGAAAGGTGGTGCCCGTTTTCATGGCATTCACAGGCTTTAACGCTGCGGGTATAGATTTGCTGCAGCTGAACCGCCTGCAAAACAGCAAGGATTTTTACGAAGAACATAAAGAAGAAATCAAGCAAAAGGTTATTTTACCATTTCATGAATTGATTGCACAGATGACGCCTGCGATGCTGGAAATTGATGCACAATTTGTGGTCACACCATCGCGGATGGTGTCGCGAGTGCGGCGTGATACGCGTTATACGAAGGATAAAACGCTATATCGCTCTAATATGTGGTTGTTTTTCCGCCGGAAGCGACAGGAGCACGAATCTGTGCCATGCTATTATTTTGAAATACATCCGGAGTTTTGGGGCTTTGGCTGCTGGGGTGCATGGGGCAGGGGAGAAATGGAATCCCTGCGCGAGATGATTTTGCACGAGGATAAGCTGTTTCTCGAAGCCTATGATGCAGTGCAGGCTTGTCCGCAGATGTATTTGGGGGGAGAAATGTACAAGCGACCCAAGTTTCCGGATGCAAAGCAGATGTATCAGGATTGGCTGAACCGCAAGGAAATCGGCGTAGATTTCCGTGAAACCGAGGACTTCGCGCCGTTGATGGACGGTTCATTTGTGCAGCCGATGATGGAAACCATGCAGCGCTTGGCTCCATTTTACCGCTTTCTGCTGGCAGCGAAAGAACGCGCGGAGGCCGCGCGTCGGGAGGCGGTTCAATGAGGTATGTGGCGCTTGACTTTGAAACCGGTAACGCATCGCGACTCAGTGCTTGTGCGTTAGGCGTGAGCATTTTTGAAGACGCCGTACTGGTGGCGGAACAGACGACGCTCATCAAGCCGCCCGCGCAAGTCGGGAAATTCCACTGGGGAAATGTCCGCGTCAACCATATAAAGGAGTCCATGGTAGTGGATGCCCCGTCATTTGACGTGGTTTGGCGGCAGGGGATAGGAGAATTGGCGGAAGGCAGCGTGTTGGTCTGTCATAACGCTATGTTCGATACAGCGGTATTGTGCGCCTGCTTGGCGCATTACCATCTGCCGGTACCGGAATGTCGTTATGTATGTACGGTAAAGGTGGCACAACGGGTGTGGCCGCAGCTGCAAAATCATAAGCTCGATACGGTATCACAAGCGCTCGGTATTTCGCTGAATCACCATGAAGCAGGGTCGGATGCGCGTGCAGCAGGGCTGATTTTGCAGGCTGCCCTGCGCGAGACGGCGAGTTCGGATGCAGATGAGTTGGCTCGAAAAATCGGTATGCGTATGGGACGGATTTCCTGTATGGGAACGGTGCCATGCAGTATAGCAAAAGAATTTCAAGGCGGGAAAACCGCCCGTTCAACCCAAACCCATGTATAAAGGAGAAAGCAGCTATGAAAAACTATTTGGAGAACATTGATCGGGAAGCCCTTCGTGCGCGTGCGGAGCAGATGCTGCGCTATGCGGACGATGCGCGCAGTCAGGCAAGCCGCTGGACGGATTATGCGGTATCCAAAGCACAGGGGTTCTCTGTTTTTGATTTTGCGATTTTCAAGGTATGCTTGCTGTCCCTGGGATTGTGGCTGGGTACCTGTTTCTCGCGCTTTTTTAAGAAATTCCGCGGCGTTCTATTTGTTGCATTTGCGGCAAGCTGGCTGTATCTGTTCTGGCGCATTTTCTTTGACTGCGAAGAAGAATAGGCTGCCGTATGATAACATTGGGTGAAAACCCGGTAGGAGAGGAGTTTGTCTGTGGAGGAGCCGACCCAGCAGAATAAATCAAAATTTCGTGCGCATCCGCATTACTTTCAGTGGGGCTTGACAGCGTTTTGCGTCATCGTTTCCAGTGCAATCGTTGTGTTTTTATTACAGTGGCTGCCGATTATCTGGACGATGTTTCAAAAGCTGCTTGGTATTCTCAGTCCGTTTATCTACGGCTTTGTAATGGCATACTTGCTGATGCCTGTTTTCAATGCACTGTATAAGAAAATTCAGCCGCCTTTGTCCCGTCGTTTGAAAAACGGAACCCGTATTGCCAAAGGCTTGTGCAGTATTCTGACGTTGCTGATTGGCGTTGCCGTGGTGGGGGTTTTGCTATGGATGGTGCTCCCGCAGCTGATAGTGAGTGTTTTCTCACTGCTTGAATCCATGGATACCTATCTTAATGAGATTTCAGGCTGGGTAGCGTCGCTTCTCAAGGATAATCCGGTAATCGAGCGCAATTTCCTTCAGCTGTATGAAGAGTTTTCTCAGCAGATTGTCAACTGGGTACAGAATATTGCACTGCCGCAGCTTGTTGCGCTTATGACCGGCGTTGTGACGACGGTTTCGGTATTGTTCGATATTCTGATCGGTATCATCATTGCGCTGTATATTCTCAACAGCAAGGATACGTTTTGCGCACAGGCAAAGAAGATGACGTACAGCTTGTTTTCCATTAACCGTGCGAATCGAATTATGGGCCGTGTTACGTATGTGCATCGTGTGTTCGGCGGTTTTATCACAGGTAAGCTCATCGATTCTTTGATTATCGGTGTGCTATGCTTCATCGGTCTGCGTTTGCTGATGGGTTTTGGCCTGATGACAATGGATCCGTCGTATGCGCTGCTGATTTCGGTTATCATTGGTGTGACCAACATCATCCCGTTTTTCGGGCCGTTTATCGGCGCTATCCCAAGCACCATTCTGATTATGGTAATCAGTCCGGTGCAGGCAGTGTATTTTGTGTTGTTTGTTCTGGCGCTACAGCAGTTTGACGGCAATATCCTTGGCCCGAAGATTCTGGGCAATTCGACCGGATTGTCGAGTTTTTGGGTCATGTTCGCTATTTTGCTGTTTGGCGGTGTATTTGGATTTGTCGGTATGGCAGTCGGTGTGCCGCTGTTTGCCGTGCTGTATAGTGCGGTCACCGAGGTGGTTTGCAGCTTGCTGAAAAAGCGTGGCTTGTCCGTGGATACCAATGACTATCGGGGGCCGCGGCAGCTTGATCCGGTTACCGGGGAGTTTGTTGCGATTAAGGAAGAGGAGCGCCCACCGGTTTCAGCAAAGGAGCGTCGCCGTGCGGCAGAGAAAGCGCGTGAGCAGAAAAAACAAGAGAAACAAAAAGAGGACTGACAGGAGTCAGTCCTTTTTTTATGCTGCGGTACTTGTCAGCAGCATGGCGTCCAGCGCGTCAATCAGTGCCTGCGTATCGCGCAGATGGTGGTTCCACGGTGCGCTTTCGTAGACGAAGCTGTTCTTGCCCAGAACGAAATGAAGTGGCTCTCCATCATATCGCGCGTCGATTTCGTATTGCACGGTATCGAGCCAATAGCTTTGTTGGTAAAACGGCAGACGGGACGCTTTGCAGGATGTGAGCAATTCTGACAGCTGCGTCAAATTGATTTGCGAGGTGATATCTTCAAATTCTGCATTGCCGATCATGCGCTGCACACGCCAAACCTTTAGCTGTTCAGCTTGTGGTGCGATAGAATACGGCATCAGTGCAAAGGCCAGCACACTGCACAGTATGACGGTGCATAATAGGAGGATAATGGGTTTCCGTTTTATGAAAATCACACTCCTTTGTTCACATGCAAGGCATAGAAAAGCAAACAAGAGCCGAAACCATTCGTCTCGGCCCTTGTAAGTTCCGTGTTCTGAGAATGTGACGGGGAGAATTTACTTCAGGCCCGCGGTAATAATCGCCATCTGATAAACCTCGTCCGCGTTGCAGCCACGGGACAGGTCGTTAATCGGCGCGTTCAGACCCTGAAGGATAGGGCCATATGCTTCAAAGCCGCCCAGACGCTGTGCAATCTTATAACCGATGTTGCCGGCGTTGATATCCGGGAAGATAAAGGTGTTAGCCTGACCGGCTACCGGGGAACCCTTGCACTTGGTCGCAGCAACCACCGGGGAGAAAGCAGCGTCGAATTGCAGTTCGCCGTCAACAGCAAGCTCCGGTGCAGCGGCCTTGGTCTTTTCGGTCGCATTACGCATCATATCAACGGTGTCGCCCTTGCCGGAACCCTTGGTCGAGTAGGACAGCATCGCCACCTTGGGATCAATGCCAAAAGCCTTGGCGGTCTTGGCGGTCTCAACGGCGATTTCAACCAGATCGTCCTCGCTCGGATTGATGTTGATTGCGCAGTCGCCCATAGCATACATCTCATCGCCACCGTCCTTTGCGTCGCGGCGCAGGATGAAGCAGGAGCTTACGATCTTGTTGCCCGGCTTGGTCTTGATGATCTGGAGCGCGGGACGAACCGTGTCTGCGGTGGAATAAGTAGCGCCGCCGAGCAGAGCATCCGCCTTGCCCATCTTAACCAGCATTGTGCCAAAATAGTTACCCTTGGCCAGCGCGGCGCGGCACTGCTCCTCGGTCATTTTTCCTTTGCGCAGTTCAACCATCTTCGCGACCATCGCATCCATTTCCGAATAGGTCGCAGGGTCGATGATTTCCATGCCTTCGATATCGAAGCCACCGGCCTGCGCCGCCGCTTTTACTTCGTCCACATTGCCAACCAGAATGGAATCCAGCAGGCCGTCCTTCTTCAGGCGGGAAGCAGCTTCCAGAATACGGGGATCAGGACCTTCGGTAAATACAATCTTACGTTTGTCAGCCTTCAGCGTGGCAATCAAATTTTCAAACATGTTGCACTCTCCTCTATAGTAATGGGTTTGTCCGGCACAGAAGTTAGCCGTGGACAAACTATTGTATCCACATTATACACCTTGCCACCAGTGTTCTACAAGTATTATCTTGGGTAGACTTTGGGTAATTCCTGTATCGCTTCGCACAAAGACTGGATTGGTGAAAATTTGGACAAAATAGGAATGGAAAGGGTGTGATAAGATGCAGGTGATACGGTATTTGAATGGCAGGCGTCTGCATGGCGTGATGCCGCCGCTGTTATTGGACAGGGAAGGCGTTGGCGCGTTGCTGGGTGAAGCACGCAGCAGGCAGCAGCTTCCATTGCCCGATACAGCGCCCTCTGCTATACTGGAAGCGGAGGGATGCAGTCTCGGAAGGGATAAAGTATGAAGCATACAGCACTTTATTTGCGCGTTTCGACCGAGGCACAAGCGGACGAAGGTTATTCGCTGGCGGCGCAGGCGGAAAAGCTGGAGGCATATTGCCGCATGAAAGGCATCGCACAGTTTGAGCGTTATATAGACGGCGGCTTTTCCGGTTCAAACCTGACACGGCCCGCGATCACTCAGATGGTGGAGGAAATACGGGCCGGCAGTGTAGAGCGCGTGGTGGTGTATAAACTGGACCGCCTCAGTCGCAGCCAGAAGGATACACTGTATCTCATTGAGGACGTCTTTTTACCGCATGGCGTGGACTTTGTGTCTATCAATGAGAATATTGACACGGGCAGTCCGTATGGGCGCGCAATGATTGGCATTTTGTCTGCTTTTGCGCAGCTCGAGCGAGAAAACATTTTTTTGCGTACCCGTATGGGTATGGTGGAGCGCGTTAAGCAGGGATATTGGCCGGGGGGCGGCAAAATTCCGTTCGGGTATGATTATGATGCGGCCAAGGGGATTCTTGTGCCGAACAGCGACGCGGAAATCGTGCGTGAAATCTATACACGGTATCTGGAGGGACAGTCAACCGGTCGCATTGCACGAGAGCTGGGGCTAAAATATGAGCATCTGGTGCGACAAATTCTGCTTCGGGAGAGCAACACAGGCGTGATTGTCTACCGTGGGGAGACCTATCCCGGACGGCACGAGCCGCTCATTGACAAAAAGACGTTTGAACGGGTTCGGCAGCGTTTACAGCGCGTGGATAAGCCGCGTGCCGCTCCGTCCGGCAAGCTGTTGACCGGGCTTTTGGTTTGTGGACATTGCGGAGCGAAAATGCGATACCAGAAATGGGGCGGTGCAGGGGATAAGCTGGTGTGTTATTCGCGGGATAAATCCAAGCCGCACTTGGTACACGATGCCAACTGTCCGAATCGCGGTGTGATGGCACGGCAGGTGGAGTCAGTGGTTATCCGTGATTTGTCTCGGCTGGCCGCCGAACCGATTTCACCGCGTGGCAGCAAGAAGGAGCCTGCGGAATGTCGGCGCGCACTCGAGCGTGCTCAGCGCAAGCTGCGCCGTCTATATGAGTTGTTTGCGGAGGGAGAGGATGATACCCTGCGGGACGCGATAACTCGTGCCAGACGGGAATGCAGCCGTGTAGAGCAGGCGTTGGAGCGTGCGCAGCAGGCTGAACGGCAAGAGAATCAGGATGCCGCGCGGCAGGCGCTGCAAACAATAGGCTCTTGCTGGGAACGGCTAAGCGATACAGAGAAGCAGGCGCTGGTGCGTGCCTGCGTGCAGCGAATTGTACTGCAAAACGATAAAATAGAGATATTTTATGTGATTGAAGGCGCAGAAATGTGTCAAACCTCTGCGGGATAGCTGTTTTCGACTTTGTATGTTCATGCCGATGATTATTGGGGAAATCCGGCGGTATCTGCGCGATAACAGCGCACTGCGGGTGTCGCGTAGTTTGCGGGACACCGCTTACAAGGCATTGCAGGCCAAGGAGGCGTTTGTGCGTGAGCATCAGCGCGAGCCGGATATTGTCGAGCTGGCAAAACTGATGGATATGCCGAAGGAAGAGGTTGTGCTGGCGTTGGACGCCATCCTTGACCCGGTCTCGCTGTTTGAGCCGGTGTTTCATGATGGAACAGATACGGTCTGTGTGATGGATCAGGTAGGGGATAATAAAAATACCGATGATCAGTGGCTTGCCAGCATCGCACTGCGGGAGGCCATCGACAGTTTAAACGAGCGGGAGAAACGCATCATTCGTTTGCGGTTTTTCGAGGGGCGCACCCAGATGGAGGTAGCCGACGAAATCCACATCTCACAGGCGCAGGTGTCTCGTCTGGAAAAGGGGGCGCTGGAGCATATTCGAAAACGAATATAAGTATCAGAAAAAGCAGGCCGCAACCGGCCTGCTTTTTTCGATATTGGGTTTTATCGGGTATCGGCAGCGCTGTTGATTGGCGTGGTACCAAAGGTCACGCGTGAGGATGGGATCCCCTGACGGGACATATAGCTGGTTAATAACCGCACAGTTTCCGCCGTGTTGCGGCTGTGGTGCAGCCTGAGGATAACAGTTGCGCTGGTTGTGGCAAATTGCTGCGCAGTGGTAGCGTAGGCGCGTGCAGAAGACTGTGTATCATCCCCGCAATTGAGCGTAGCGTCCCACAGTCGGTAGCCTGCTCCGGTTAGCACATCGCGCTGCGCCTGTGTCAGCTTGTTGCAGCCGGTATCGTTGGAGACAATGCGGGCAGATACGCCGGTCAGAAAGTTCAGCCGATCATTGGCGGCAGTCAGCGAAGCCAACATGCCCTCGGAGGGAGTTTGCTCATCTGCATGGAGCAAGAGGGCGGGGGTATGCCCTTCTGCCACAATGCGGCGGATCACGTCATCCGGCCAGGTCGAGGTATCGGTCGGCAGGAAAAACGTTGCCAGTCGTCCGGCATTTTGCAGTGCATCCAAGATAGCGGGTGTTGTGCCGGTCGTTGGTGCACCGTAAAAGGTTAAGTACACACGGGCAGGCTTTTGGGTAGGCTGCTCTTCCACCTCTGGAATGGGCGGCTCCGCTGGCGGCTGTGGCCGGGGCTGCACGTTATCCGCGGATTGGGAAGGTGTAATGCCCTTATATGCGTTGATTGCGCTTTCGATAGCGCTGCCTTGATTGGAGGCGAAAGAAGAGTCACTGGAGGCGGAACCGTCCGTAATACGCAGTATGGTTTCCCCATAGGCGGACAACGTGGAATAGCTCAGTCCAAATTTGCCGCAGCACAGCTTGACGGGCACATAAACCGAGCCGTTCATATCATAAGCCGGAGTGGAATAGCTGTTCAGGTTTTGGTCATATACATATCCTTCTGCGGTGGAAAAACTGAGCGTTTCTCCGCCGGAAGATAGGTTCAGTACATTATCTTCGATGGAAGCGGACACACCCAGAGAAGAAAACACGCTGTATGGGACATATAGCTCACCGCCCAGTCGCGTCGGCATGGTGCTGTCGGATAAGGGCAGAAGTGTATCGTTGACCGCGGTTAATGTCAGCGCGCGGGCCGGCGTGGGAAGCATAATGGCGAGAAATACTGCGCAGAGCAGAAGACTGAGCAGTTTTTTTAGCTTGCGTGGGATACGCGGTCACTCCTTTCAGCAAATTATACGAACATATTATAACAAAAAGCAGATGCTTTGTCATCCATCTTGTGAAAAAACGCCTTGCTTTATCTTGGCAAAGTGCTATAATGAAAGGGTAAAAAACCTATAACAGAAAGAGTGAAACCACCATGCTGCAGATCAGAACACAGCTTACAGACCAAAAAAAGCCTAAGCCGGACGAAAATAAACTGGGTTTCGGCATCTATTATACCGATCATATGCTAATCATTGACCATGATGAGGAGCAAGGCTGGCATGACGCCCGTATCGTGCCGTACGAGCCGCTGTCGATTGATCCTGCGGCGATGGTACTGCACTATGCGATGGAATCCTTTGAGGGGTTGAAGGCTTACCGCACGCCGGATGGCTCAATCCAGTTGTTCCGTCCGGACAAGAACGCACAGCGTATGATCAATACCAATCACCGTATGTGTCTGCCCAGCCTGCCGGTAGAGGATTTTGTACAGGCGGTCAAGGCAATCGTGTCGGTGGAGAAGGATTGGGTGCCGCATCAGCCGGGCACCAGCCTGTACATCCGCCCGTTTGTCATTGCGACCGAGCCGCACCTTGGTGTGCGCCCGTCCAAGACCCATCAGTTCATCATCATCTGCTCGCCGGTTGGCGCGTACTACTCCACCGGCATCAATCCGGTCAATATTTTTGTTGAGGATGAGTATACCCGCGCTTGCCCGGGTGGCACTGGCTTTACCAAGTGTGGCGGCAATTATGCAGCCAGCCTGATTTCACAGGTCAAGGCGCATGACCTTGGCTATGAACAGACCCTGTGGCTGGACGGCGTAGAGCATAAGTATGTCGAAGAGGTCGGCTCGATGAACTGCTTCTTCAAGATTGACGGCACAGTTTATACCGCACCCTGTGCGGGAACGGTGCTGCCGGGCGTGACTCGCATGAGCTGCATCGATCTGCTCAAGCACTGGGGGATTCCAGTATCCGAGGAGCGCCTGCCGATTGTCGATGTCATGAAGGCCTCTAAGGACGGTAAGCTCGAAGAAGTGTTCGGCACTGGCACGGCGGCGGTTATCTCTCCGGTGGGTGAGCTGCGCTATGAGGGCGATGTGGCCTATATCAACAACGGTGAGATTGGGCCTATCACCCATAAGCTGTATGACACGCTGACCGGTATTCAGTGGGGTACGCTGCCCGATGAACTGGGCTGGACGGGCAAGGTGGACTGACCGAGCGGTTTTCCCGAAAAGCAAACACCCTTCGACGCATCATGCGTCGAAGGGTGTTTTTCCATCCTGTTCTAAAAGAACTGTATCTGATCGTCTGCAAGATTGACGATTTGCAGACCATTTTGTGATGCCATGCGGACCGTCTGCGCGGTGCCGCCGGGTTTGCCGTCAAAGTAACAGATAAGCAGGGAAGAGGCATCAACCATAAAGCGGTTGCGCGCGGCATAGCATCCGGTATAGTAATCGCGGGACAGCGCGAATACACGGTCGGCTGCAAGCAGACAATGATTGAAGTGTCGCTTCCATGCAGGAGAATAGCGGTCAGCCTGTCGGTCAAACGGGATGGCGCAGAACAGCTGCACCGGCAGCGTGCTTCGCGCTCGCAGTACAGCTTCGGCTGCCCATAGGTCAAAACCGGTGGACATACCGGAAAAAAATACGGAGTATCCCAGTGCCGAGGCATCTGCAATTGCCCGGTCAAGTGCAGTATTCAATGTATCGATGCGAGGATCGTTCGCCGCAAACGGCATTTTCTCGACGCGATAGCCCGAAAAGCAACAGGTTACAGCACGGTCAGTCGACATTCTCACCCCTCCAATCAGAACAAATGTTCTATTATGGACAGTATACATCATATGAGAGGAAAACGCAAGTTGTAAATACGAAAAAAAGCTGGTACAATAATAAAAACTGCGGAGGAAAGAGGAGGGGCCATGAACGGACAAAACCGCTTTTTCTATTTGGTCAAGCGCATGGTTTACCGGTATTTTTCGGATGGCATTCCACAGGCGGCAGCAGAGTTGTCGTATTTCCTGTTATTTTCGATTTTTCCGCTGTTGATTTTCCTTAACGCGCTTCTGGCTCGACTGAACCTGTCGATGGAGGGAATCGAGTCGGTGCTGGAAATGCTGCCGAAGAGCTTGCAGCAGTTAATTATTTCCTATCTGAATCAGCTTGCGGCAACGCCGCCGGTCAGTCCTATGCTGATTGGTATTGGACTGACATTGTATTTCCTTTCGCGCGCGGTGCGATCGATGATGCGCACGGTCAACGATATTTACCATGTTGAGGTTGCGCGTGGCATGATTTGGGATGTGCTGATTTCGTTTGGCATCACGGCTGGCTTTCTGGTTTCGGTTGTATGCAGCTTCGTGCTGGTCGTTGCGGGAAAAGCATTGATTCGTCTGCTGCCGCGCTTAGCACCAATTCCGCAGCCGATGCTCAATATGACGCATGACGCCAGCTTTTGGGTGATGATTCCGTTTATTTTTGTTTTTCTGATGTTGTTCAATCGTATTGTACCCAATCTGCACCTGAAGTTCCGGGAGGTTTGGCCGGGGGCATTGTTTTCGTTGGTGGCATGGCTGCTGGTTTCCTGGGGCTTTTCGTTTTATGTGGACAATATGGCAAGCTATTCTGTGCTGTACGGCTCGCTTGGTGCTATTATTGTGCTGATGCTGTGGCTGTATATTGTCAGCATGATTCTTTTGATGGGGCCGCAGCTCAACCATACCTTGGTGGTCATGCGGCTGTATCGCTTGGAGAATGAAAAGCATATGGATTGAAGGGCTCCCTTGGGTTCATATAAAAAGGCGGATAAGGAAATGAAGATTGCAGCATCATGCCGGCAGCTTGCCGCGGCTCACCGCAATTCTCTGCCGCAAATTCAATCGAAAGCGTGGTTTTGATCGAGAGGCTATTCAAAAAACTATGTTTTTTCGACATACTCAAAGAAGGTACGCATGTGCCTTCTTTTTTACTTGTGCTGTCGGGCATATCCTGATGAACAAAGTTCACAGATTTTTAACATGATGTAACCGAATTGTCGTTGCAGCCTTGCGCATTTCCCGATACAATATATACATGGGATAGTATATATTGGAAAGGGATGGATACTATATGACGGTAGAACACGATATCTTGCAGGTCACGCCGCGGGTCGAGGCGTTGGCGTCACTGTGTGCAAGACATGATCGCATAGATGCTGCGCTGTACAAGGAGTACGACGTAAAGCGTGGTTTGCGTGATCTGAATGGTGAAGGCGTACTGGCGGGACTGACACATATATCGGATATCATCTCCAAAAAAGAGGTGGACGGTCAGTTGGTTTCCTGTGATGGCGAATTGTATTATCGCGGCATCAAGATCAACGATCTGGTGCAGGGATTTATCCGAGATGGGCGCAAGGGCTATGAGGAGGTCACTTACCTGCTGCTTTTCGGTGAGTTACCGGATGCAAAGCGGCTGAGCGATTTCAAAAACCTGCTGGCGCAGGGACGCACCTTGCCGACAAACTTTACACGTGATGTAATTATGAAGGCCCCGACGCACGATATGATGAACAGTCTTTCTCGCAGTGTGCTGACGCTGGCCTCCTATGATAGTAATGCCGATGAGATCACACTACCCAATGTACTGCGCCAGTGCCTGATGCTGATTTCGGTGTTCCCGATGCTTGCGGTCTATTCATATCATGCGTATAATTATTACGAACGCGGCGAAAGCATGTATATTCATTATCCGTCGGACAGCTTGTCTACAGCATCCAATTTCTTGCGTATGCTGCGGCCGGATATGCAGTATACACCATTAGAGGCCAGTGTGCTGGATTTGGCGCTGGTACTGCATATGGAGCACGGCGGCGGCAATAACTCTTCGTTCACGACCCATGTGGTCACATCGTCCGGAACGGATACATATTCGGCAATTTCCGCGGCACTCGGCTCACTCAAGGGACCGAAGCATGGCGGCGCAAATTATAAGGTCGTTCAGATGTTTGAGGATCTGAAGAAGAACGTGACGGATACAACTGATGAAGAAGCTGTAGCGGATTATCTGGGTCGATTGCTGCGCCGGGAGGTGTTTGACCGCAAGGGGCTTATCTACGGCTTGGGCCATGCGGTTTATTCTATCTCGGATCCCCGTGCTGAGGTGTTCAAGTCTTTTGTTGGGCAGCTGGCCCATGAAAAAGGCAGGGATGCAGATTTTGCGCTCTATTCTCTCGTTGCACGAATTGCACCCGAGGTGATTGCGCATGAGCGTCACATCTATAAAGGCGTTTCCGCAAATGTCGATTTCTATTCCGGCTTTGTGTACTCGATGCTGGGATTGCCGCCTGAACTGTATACCCCGGTGTTTGCAATTGCGCGTATTGTGGGCTGGAGCGCGCATCGGCTGGAGGAGCTGGTGAATACGGACAAGATTATCCGTCCGGCTTATCGCTGTGTGCAGCCGGCAACGGGATATGTATCGCTCAAAGACCGTTGACCATAGGGTGCGGATAGGAGGAAACAAAATGCGATCAATCGGATTCATCGGCGTAGGTGTGATGGGGCGCTCCATGGTGAAGAATCTGCTTAAAGCAGGCTATGAGGTGTGTATTTATTCCCGTACAAAAGCCAAACTGGAGGATTTTCTGGCACAAAACAATGTGACATGGTGTGCATCTGCGGCGGAGTGTGCATCCGGTCGGAATGCGGTCATTACGATGGTAGGGTATCCAAGGGATGTCGAACAGGTATATTTCGGACCGGAGGGCATTCTTGCAGCTGCCGATTCTGGTACATATTTGATCGACATGACGACAACCGACCCGAAGTTGTCCATTCGTATTTATCAAGAAGGCGCAGCGGGTGGCCTGCATGTGCTTGATGCACCGGTTTCCGGTGGCGATACGGGGGCGAAAAACGGCACATTGTCTATCATGGTAGGCGGTGAGGAAGCGGATTTTCAGGCATGCCTGCCGTTGTTTGAGGCAATGGGTAAGCAGATTGTGTACGAAGGCCCGGCGGGATCGGGCCAGCATACCAAGATGGCCAACCAGATTGCCATTGCGGGCACGATAGCAGGCGTCAGCGAAGCACTGGCCTATGCCGAGCGGGCAGGGCTGGACACGCAGAAAATGCTGGACAGCATTTCTAAAGGGGCAGCCTGTTCGTGGCAGATGGAAAATCTGATGCCCAAGATGATGCGGGAGGATTATGCGCCCGGCTTTTTCCTGAAGCATTTTATCAAGGATATGAAGATTGCACAGGGGCAGGGCTTTGGCGCACTGCCTGTACTCGAGCGGGTCTGCACGATGTACGGCGATTTGGAGGCCGAAGGCATGGGTGATTTGGGAACGCAGGCGCTCATCCGATATTATCGGGAAAATAACGAGTAAATCAAATATGAACACAATAAAGGCTCGAAACCGAATGGTTTCGAGCCTTTATTTCATGCTTTTGGAATTAGTCGATGTCCAGCGCATCTTTCACCTTGTCCCAAAAGCCTTTGCGCTTGCTCTGGTTTTCGTCCGTAGAGGATGCCTCAAATTCCCGCAGCAGTTTTTTCTGCTTTTCGGTCAGATTTTTCGGCACTTCAATGGTCACACGGACATACTGATCGCCGCGTCCGCGACCATTTACGTTTTGAATACCCTTGCCCTTCATGCGGAATACCGTGCCGGTCTGCGTACCCTCGGGCACCTTATATTCGACACGACCGTCGATGGTCGGCACCTGCAGCGTATCGCCCAGCGCCGCCTGTGTAAACGAAATCGGGATATCGACATAGACATCCTGTCCCTCGCGCGTAAAGATTGGATGCGGGCGGATGGAGATGGTCACAAACAGATCGCCTGCCGGACCGCCGTTGACGCCTGCATTGCCTTGACCGCGCTGCTGGATGGATTGCCCTTCATCGATACCAGCCGGAATATTGACTTTGAATTTGCGTGTCTTACGCACACGGCCTGCGCCGCCGCATTTGCTGCACGGCTTTTTGATAATTTTACCGGTACCGCGGCAGTTCGGGCAGGCGCCTTGCGTTTGGAACATGCCCAGCGGTGTGCGCTGCGTTTGCGTTACCGTGCCAGTACCACGGCAGTTCGGACAAGTTTCTGCACTGGTGCCCTTCGCTGCGCCGGTACCACCACACTCATCGCAAGACTCGATACGGTTGACCGATATCTCCTTCTCGCAGCCAAATGCCGCTTCCTCGAACGAAAGTATGATGTTCTGTCGAATGGATTCGCCGCGTTGGGGGGCGTTGCGGCGCTGGGAGCGTCCGCCGCCAAAGCCGCCGCCAAAGAACGAACCGAACAGGTCGCCAAGGTCACCCATATCAAAGCCGCCGAAGCCGCCCGCGCCTGCGCCGCCGCCATAGCTCGGGTCGACGCCTGCAAAGCCGAATTGGTCATATTTTGCGCGTTTATCCGCATCGGACAGTACTTCATAGGCTTCGTTGACTTCCTTAAATTTGTCGGCAGCCTCCGGATTGTCTTTGTTCAGGTCGGGGTGATACTTGCGGGCAAGCCGGCGATAGGCCTTTTTCAGCTCATCCTCGCTTGCGCCTTTCTGTACGCCAAGCACCTCATAATAGTCTCTTTTATCAGCCATTGTGATCCCTCAAATAACAGAAAATAGCATGCCGCAGGGCGGAACGGAAACCGTTCCGCCCCACGCGGCATGGAAATTACTTATTCTGATCGTCGTCCTTGACTTCGGTAAAGTCTGCGTCGACAAAGTCGCCTTGCGCGCCGCTCGATGCGCCTGCACCCGGCTGGCCGCCCATGTTGGCGTCGCCCTGCGGAGCCTGCTGCTGATAGATTTTGCCGGCCAAATCGCTAAACTTCTTGGAGAGATTATCGGTGGCCATCTTGATCATGTCAGTATCCGTGCCCTTGAGCGCTTCCTTGACCTTGTCAATCTCTGCCTGTACGCCGCTCTTCTCATCCGCGGAGAGCTTGTCGCCCAGATCGGTCAGCGCCTTCTCAGACTGGAACACCAGCTGTTCCGCGTTGTTGCGGATTTCAACGGCTTCCTTGTTCTTCTTATCCTGCTCGGCATACTGTTCTGCTTCGTGCATCGCCTTGTCGATCTCCTCCTTCGAGAGGTTGGTCGATGCAGTAATGGTGATCTTCTGCTCCTTGCCGGTACCCAGATCCTTTGCCGATACGTTTACGATGCCGTTGGCGTCGATATCAAAGGTAACCTCGATCTGCGGTATGCCGCGCGGTGCCGGAGCGATGCCGTCGAGGGTGAAGCGGCCAAGCGTCTTGTTGCCGGCTGCCATTTCACGCTCGCCCTGCAGGACGTGAATCTCAACAGACGGCTGATTGTCGGCCGCGGTCGAGAAAATCTGGCTCTTCTTGGTCGGGATGGTAGTGTTGCGGTCAATCAGCTTGGTGCATACGCCACCGAGGGTCTCGATGCCGAGAGACAGCGGGGTGACGTCAAGCAGCAGTACGTCCTTAACCTCGCCGCCGAGCACACCGCCCTGAATGGACGCACCGATGGCAACACATTCATCCGGGTTGATGCCCTTGAAGCCTTCCTTGCCGGTGATGCCCTTTACGGCTTCCTGCACGGCCGGAATACGGGTCGAGCCGCCGACCAGCAGAACCTTGGACAGGTCGGAAGCGGACAGGCCGGCATCGCTCATTGCCTGGCGAACCGGACCCATGGTGCGCTCGACCAGATCAGCGGTCAGCTCGTTAAACTTTGCACGGGTCAGCGTCAGCTCGAGGTGCTTCGGGCCGGTCGCGTCCGCGGTGATATACGGCTGGTTAATCGAGGTCTGGGACATGCCGGACAGCTCGATCTTTGCCTTTTCGGCAGCTTCCTTCAGACGCTGCATCGCCATCTTGTCGCTCGACAGGTCGATGCCGTTGGATTTCTTGAACTCTGCCACCATCCAGTCGATGATGCGCTGGTCGAAGTCGTCGCCGCCGAGGTGGGTATCGCCTGCGGTGGACAGAACTTCCAGAACGCCTTCGCCAATGTCGAGGATGGAAACGTCGAACGTACCGCCGCCGAGGTCATAAACCATGATCTTCTGCTCGGATTCCTTATCTACACCGTACGCCAGTGCAGCTGCGGTCGGCTCGTTGATGATACGCAGTACTTCCAGACCTGCAATCTTGCCGGCATCCTTGGTCGCCTGACGCTGAGAGTCAGAGAAGTAAGCGGGAACCGTGATAACCGCCTGCGTTACCGGCTGGCCGAGGTAGGCTTCTGCGTCCGCTTTCAGCTTCTGCAGAATCATTGCGGAAATCTCCTGCGGGGAATAGGGCTTGCCGTCGATGTTGACGCGATAATCCGAGCCCATATGACGCTTGATGGAAATGATGGTGCGGTCAGCATTGGTAACAGCCTGACGCTTTGCGACCTGACCGACCATACGCTCGCCATCCTTGGAGAACGCAACAACAGACGGCGTGGTGCGCGCGCCTTCCGCATTAGGGATAACAACGGCTTCGCCGCCCTCCATAACGGATACGCAGGAATTGGTTGTACCTAAGTCGATACCGATGATTTTGCCCATAATTGATAGCACTCCTTTATGATAACTGTTTGCTTTACAAGATTTTAGTTGGCCACCTTAACCATCGCATGGCGGATGACCTTGTCGCCGATTTGGAAACCCTGCTGGAACACTTCGGCAATCTGATTTTCACCGAGCGATTCGTCCTCAACGTGCATAACAGCATTGTGGAAATTCGGGTCGAAGCCGGTGCCCGCGGACGCTTCGATAATCGTGACGTTCAGGCCCTTGAGGCTTTCGACCAACTGGGTCATGGTCATTTCCACGCCCTTTTTGTATTCCGCGTCTGCGGTTTCCGCCTTGAGCGCACGCTCAAGATTGTCGTAGGTCGGCAGCAACGCCTTGACTGCATGGCTGACCGCGTCGTTGTACGACTGCTCGCGTTCACGCTGGCTGCGCTTACGGAAGTTGTCATACTCCGCTGCCATGCGCAAGTAGCGGTCGTTGAGTTCGTCGAACTTGGCTTTCCAGTCTTCAGCAGGCTGTGCGGCCGGTTCTTCGCTTACGTTTGATTCAGCGGCGGTTTCCGCTGCCTGTTCCGCAGCCGCCGTCTGTTCGACTTCGGCAGCTTCGGGCTGTTTCTTTTTGCTCATGTGATTTAATGCCTCCATTTGCAGGGGAATCAGGAATTCCCGTCTTTTTCATCCAAAAAGGTTTCCGCGATCAGCTTATTGAGCCCCTTGGCAAAACGGCTGAGCTGTGCGGACAACTTGGCGTAATCCATGCGGGTCGGTCCGACAATACCAATGGCACCTTGTCCGATGTGACCGATATCATATTTTGCGTAGATTGCAGAGGTTTCACGCAGGGGATTTGCCCCGTTTTCCGGCCCGATAAAAAACTGGATACCGTCTATTTTACGCGTGGCCGGCAGCAGGTGCTTTCGGTCGTCCTCCATGTAATCGAGCAGCGCCTGTGCCTTGTGCAGATCGCGATACTCGGGGAAACGCAGCAGCTTGTTGGTGCCCTCCAGAAAAACCTTTTGGTTGCCCAACTCTTCAATTAGTTCTGCGATATATTCGGCAACCGGCGCAAGCAGCGCGGAAAGACCAGCGGCACGGCGCACGATGTCGAAGCGCTCCGCTGTGATATGGCTGAGCGGCAAGCCGGTTAGCGTTTGGTTAAGAACATAGGTAAGCAGCTCGGCCTCCTCTTTGGAAACATCAGCCATGGTGCGCACCATTTTGTTCTTGACCGTGCCGGAGTCGGTGACCACCACGATGACAAAATTCATTTTATCCACCGGGATGATCTCAAACTGCCGGATAGAAATTTGAGTCAGCGCAGGGGTAATGGCGACAGAAGCGTAATTGGTCAGGCTGGAGATCAGCTTGCCGGCCTCTTGGATCAGGCGATCAAGCTCACGCACCTTGGTTTGCATCATGGTTTGCAGCGGCGTATCATCCTCACCCGTGTCTGTCGGCTGCTCCATCAACTCATCTACATACAGACGATAGCCTTGCGGTGAAGGAATACGGCCGGCAGAGGTATGCGGCTTTTCTAGATAACCCATTTCCTCCAATTCGCTCATTTCGTTGCGAATGGTGGCGGAAGAAAAGGGAAGAGAATGTCCTTCTGTCAATGCCTTGGAGCCGACCGGCTCGGCAGTGCGGATATAGTCACCGATAATCGCCTTTAGGATTTGTTTTTTTCGCTCGGACAATTCCACCGAACCTGACTCCTTTCTGTTAGGGTTTAGCACTCATCCATCCTGAGTGCTAAACTTAATTTACCACCCTATGGCTGCAAAGTCAAGTGCCGTTTATGAATATTTTGTTAAATGATATGTCTGTGTTTGTCACACGACTGGAAAGAGTGCTAAAGGCGTAAGAACGGCAAAAGAGATTCGTGTCGCTCACTTTCCTTTCGCGGCCTGAAATGATATCATACTATATGGATAAATATAGAAATCAGTTGCACGAGGAAGATGGATATGCCTAAAAAGCAAGGGGATATATTAATATGTATGAAAGGGTAAAAAACAGGTATGTTTCACCTATTCGCTTGGGCAGAAGCAGCCCTTGCAGAATGATTACAGGCGTGCAATACAGCGTAGCATAAATTCTTGTGCTTGCCATGCTCAAATTTTAGAAAAAGAGCATCCAAAACAGCTGCTTGTTTCGGATGCTCTCATTCTTGTTGCTTTGCCAACATACCAATGTCATTAACTTAGTGACATTGAGTCTAAGGCTGAGCTTTTTCAATCTTTTTGCGACATCAGTTTCTCGGCATAACCCTGCAGCTCTGCCTGTGAGTGAACGCAGTCGCCGCGTTCAATAATCATGCGGCGCACATGTGTGGGCAGTTGGGAGAAGTAGGCGTGTGCGGAACGATTGATTGCCAATAGTTCGGTCAGGTTATGATACCGGTTCATGTAAATTCACCTCTATTTCAGTATGCACTTTAGCACGCGAGAATATTCTCCAAAATATTAAGGATTTTTACGCCGTAATCCGCACCGGCTGCCCAGCCGTATCCCTGCGGGTTTTCCTGTATACCGAGATACTGTACTGTAGGAGCAGCGCCGCGCGTGACGAGTGAAAAACGCGGGTCGATAACCGGGTTGTTTAAGGGAGATTTGTTGGCATATGCCTTCAAATGCTGCACTTGTGCGCGGATGCCAAGCTGAGGCGTATCAAACGACGCGCCGAGCATGCCGTTGTCCAACACACCAAGCCCGCAAAAGTTATTCTGCTCCAGCTTGACGGCACTGTCTTTGAAAGTAAAGTTGCCTGTTTCCAGGCAGGACTGTGCAAATGCGATGTCACCGCGGATGCCCTCGGCTTGTCCTTCGGATAGGTAATAAGGAATCATATTAATGACAGACTGCGGTACATTGGGGTTGACCTTTTTAATATAGGTCTGCATTTGCTGCGCGGTAGCCTGCGCGGTTCCTGCAATATTGGTATAAGTAAAATATTTATCGACCGTTGCGGTGCGAACATTATAATAGGAAGCGCCGGGACGCATGACCTGTGTCAAGAGCAAAGTGGAACCGGGGTTGAGGTCGACGAGACGATACTCGTCCAGTGAACGGAGTGCATTGCCTTTTGTGAAATCAAAAACCGCCCACTGTCCGTTGACATAAACAACGCTCCACGCGGTGGACCAGCTGCGGGCCAGAAACGCCGGGATACCGGCTTCTGCGAACATCCAGTCAGCCGCGGACGCCAGCGAACGAGCGCTAACGCTGTCGGTTTTGCGATATGCTTTGACCCAAGAAGCGCTGCCGCCGGTGCGGAATTCCCGCTGCAGCAACTGATAAATATAGGTAACGCGCTCATCGTCCGTAGTCAGTGAGGACAGCTTGGCCATATCCGCGGAAAAAAACTGCTTGGCTGCGATATGATCGGATGCTGTCGCGCCATTGATGAGCGTATATGTATCGGTCAGGGAAAAACGGTTGCGTGCGTCGCGTGCGTATCCATTGGAAACCGTAACACCGCTTAAGGATGATGGCTTTGCACCGAGATAAGTGGTCGCCATCGCATGAAAATCGGTTTGGAGCGTGTTTTTGTCGGGGTTATCAAATAGATTGGAGTCCGCAAGCGCGGTAAGGCTACCGGAGTATTGCGGCGTTGCAGCAACGCTGGTGTTGGTCAAGGCTGCGGTGAGCCTGTCCGCCCAGTAAAGATTGCTGCGATAGAGCGTGTTGCCGGACGAAGCATATAGGGGCGCGGCTTTGACAGCGCGAAGCTGACTGATTAGATCGCGCCAGTTGGCATTGGGTTCTCCGGTTACGACAGAAGCATATCGCGTTGCGGTATCGGAAAATGCGGAGGAGGGTAAAGGACATAGGTTATTGGCCAAATCGTTCATTGCCGCTGACCATGTGGTTTCTGCCGCGTAGGGGTAAGCGGCATAGGCGGTGATGCGTCGATTGTCATAGTTATAAGCAACGCCGAAATCGACGAGTTTTCCCAGTTCACGCAAACCAATATAGTTGTTGCCTTTAATATTATATACAGTAGGCGAGATGAGAGCGTCGTTTAAGTAGAGCGTTTGACGCGTGACCACCGCAGAAGCTGGTGCGGTTGCGGTGTTCTGAACGGCGCTGCTTTCTCCGGGTGCGAGAACATAAGCATCATCAGGATTGATGAAAACGGCGTTTGTGGAGCTATCGTATGTGACACCGAAGTTTAACAAGCGCCCCAAATCACGAAGTTTGAAATATGTATTTCCGCCGATATTGTATATGGTAGGGTCGGCGAAACGACCTGCCGCATCGGATAGCGTTGTACTGACATAAAAGGTTTGGCCACCGGTAGAGGCAGGTAGTGCATTAACCGCAGATGCCGAACAAGTCAGAGCGGCAAGGCTGAATGCGGTAAAAAACAGGCGTTTTAGCATAGAATCCTCCATAACGGGAAAAATATGAGTGCCAAAACCACCAAACAGCAGGGGAATAAGCATTTGGAGGTAACAGCAGATAATGGCTGCATTATACCATGAAACAAGTAGGGATTCAAATGCAGTATATGGAGGTTTAGGAAAAAAGGAAAAAATATAGAAAAAAGGTGTTGACAAAAGTCGGAAAGGGGAGTATACTAATCAAGCTGCTTCGGTGAGAGGCGGCGGGGTCGAAAAAGTTTGAAAAGAAATGAAAAAAGTTCTTGACAAACCGAATTAAGCCTGATATAATAAATAAGCTGTCACCGAGAATGACAAAGAGCCTCAAAAAGTTCTGAAAACTCTCTGTTTCAGCGAGATTGTACCTTGTAAATTAAACAACGAGAAAGCTTGACTTGGTTTTTAAAAAAC
>NZ_JBQKJP010000036.1:0-30422 GCF_052117205.1 Candidatus Agathobaculum pullicola
ATATGGCCCCCTCTCGTCAAGTTAAGTGTAGCAACTCAACTTTAACCGATGAGGCCTTATCCTTCATCCCTTTTTTATTCAACTGTCCAAGATGTATTGTACTCCTACAGAACCACCGGTAAACGGCGGGAATGTAATGCTTGACAGCATCCGCATGGGATGATACACTGATAATCAAAAGAGTATACAGCGACAAACGAAGTTTGCAGGAAAAAGCCGTTTGGCTTGCCGAAGGAGCAAAACTCTCAGGCGTTCGGATTTCCGGATGGGGACTGTAAATGGATGTGACTCTGGAGAACGCTCCGAAGGGAGCTGCCGAAGGTGCAAAGCGTGCGGCGGGGAACCGCATGCCAATCTCTCAGGCAAAAGGACAGAGTGCGAACCACAGCGCAGGGCGGGCGCTTTTTTTGCGTTTTCTGCCGTGCTGTCCGGCCGTTCTTTCAGAGTCAGACCCTGATGCAGGGTTCTGACTCTTTTTGTTTGCCGCAAAAACAGAAAAAGGGGTAAAGAAAACAATGTCAATGGATCAACTGGCCGATCTTGTTTCCAAGATCAGCAACATCGTGTGGAACAGCGTACTGCTGTATCTGCTGGTAGGCACCGGCATCATCTTCACCATCCGTACGCGCTTTGTGCAGGTGCGCAAGTTCGGCTCGGGCTGTAAGCGGCTGTTCGGCCACTTTTCCCTCAACGGCGAAAAAGCCGGCAAGGACGGCATGAGCCCGTTTCAGGCGCTGACTACGGCCATCGCGGCGCAGGTCGGCACGGGTAACATTGCAGGCGCGGCCACTGCGCTCTACTCCGGCGGCCCGGGCGCTATCTTCTGGATGTGGCTTTCTGCGTTCTTCGGCATGTCCACCATCTACGGCGAGGCCGTACTCGCGCAAAAGTACAAAACGGTCGACCAGTCAGGGCATGTGACCGGCGGCCCGATTTACTACATTCGGGCGCGTTTTACCGGCAAGTTCGGCAAGTTCCTCGCGGGCTTCTTCTCAATTGCGATTATCTTTGCGCTGGGCTTTACCGGCAACATGGTGCAGGCCAACTCCATCAGCGAGGCATTTCAGAACGCCTTCGGTGTGGACAAGCGTATCATCGGCGTGATCTGCGCGGTTATTGCGGCGTTCATCTTCCTCGGCGGTGTCGGCCGCATCGCGGCGTTTACCGAAAAGGTCGTGCCGGTGATGGCCGGCTTCTATATGGTCGGCTGTGTTGTTATTCTGTGCATCAACCATGCCGCGATTATCCCCGCCCTTCGCTCCATCTTTGTCGCGGCGTTTGACCCGCAGGCCATCCTCGGCGGCGCGGTCGGCATCACCGTGCGCGAAGCCATGCGCTACGGCGTGGCGCGCGGCCTGTTCTCCAACGAGGCCGGCATGGGATCGACCCCGCACGCGCATGCGCTGGCAAAGGTTGAAAAGCCGCAGGATCAGGGTGAAATCGCCATTGTTTCTGTATTTATCGATACCTTTATTGTGCTGACGCTGACCGCACTGGTCATTCTGACTTCGGGCCAGCTGCAGGCGGGCGTGCCGGGTGCATTGCAGGGCACGGCACTGGCACAGGCGGCGTTTAACTTTTCGCTGGGCGCGTTCGGCAACGCGTTTGTCGCCGTCTGTATGCTGTTCTTCGCGTTCTCGACCATCATCGGTTGGTATTTCTTTGGCGAAACCAACGTCAAGGCTTTATTTGGTCAGAAGGCCACCAGACTTTACGCTGCCATCGTGGTTGTGTGCATCGTCATCGGCTCCGCGCTCAAGGTGGATTTGGTTTGGAATCTGTCCGACCTGTTTAACGGCCTGATGGTGTTCCCCAACCTGATCGCGCTGTTGTTCCTCTCCGGTATCGTGGCACGCGCCGCGCATGATGAGGACATCATGAAAAAGTAAGTATCCCGATAAGAGAAAAGGCCGCTTTACGCGGTCTTTTTTCTTGCGTGACGGTCACTTGTTTGACAACGCCATCTCATCGGGTATAATAGGGGTTGGTCACATAAGGAGGGACTTTTTTATGCAAAAGCTGCACGGCAGAAACCTGATTTTAGTCGGGTTTACGCTGTTTTCCATGTTTTTCGGGGCGGGCAATCTAATTTTCCCGCCCTTTCTGGGTGCCGAGGCTGGCAGCGCCGCATGGTTGGCTTTTCTTGGCTTTGCCATGAGCGCAATCGGTCTGCCTGTACTGGGCGTAATTGCGGTGGCCCGGTCGGGCGGCCTTTCCGCCCTCGCCGGACGGGTGCATCCGCGTTTTGCCGCGGTGTTCACCCTGCTCATCTATCTGTCCATCGGCCCCTGTCTTGCCATTCCGCGCACGGCCAGCACTTCGTTTGAGATGTTTGCGCCAATTGTGGGCGGTGGAGCAGCAAAACAGGCGGTTTACTCGGTGCTGTTCTTTGCGGTCGCGTTTCTCGTCGCGCTGCGACCGGACAAGCTGACCGACCGCTTGGGCAAGATTCTATGCCCGACACTGATTGTGCTGATTATCGTGCTTTTTGCAGGCTGCCTGCTGCATCCGGTCGCCGCGCACTATGGTGTGCCGACGGCGCGGTACACCATAGTGCCTGCCGCGGTGGGCTTTCTCGGCGGCTACCAGACAATGGACACCATCGCGGCACTCAACTTCGGTGCGGTCATTGCGCTCAATATCCGCGCCAAGGGCATTGCGGAGGATAAACAGGTTGTGCGCGGCACCATCCGCGCGGGCTGGATTGCGGGCGCGCTGCTGCTGACGATTTACGCGATGCTGACACATGCGGGCGCGCTGTCGGGCGCAGCCTTTCCCGGCGGCAAGACTGGCGCGGATACGCTCTCCTCGCTTGCCTATGCGTTGTTTGGCACGCCCGGTTTGGTGCTGCTTGCCGCCATCTTCCTGATTGCGTGCCTGAACACCTGCATCGGACTGATTTCCTGTGTCAGCGAGTACTTCCACGGCCTGTTTCCGCGCGTGTCCTACCGCGCGTTTGCGGCATTCTTCTCAGCAGCCAGCATGGTGGTCAGCAATATTGGCCTTGCCGGTATCATCCGCCTGTCCACACCTGTGCTGGGCGCGATCTATCCGGCAGCCATCGCGCTGATTGCGCTGTCCTTTGTGCCGCAGCTGGCGGCGTTCCGTCTTGTCCATCCGCTGACCGTCGGACTGACCTGTGTGCAGAGCGTGACGGAGGCGTTGGCGCACAGCGGTCTGTCCATCCCGTTCTGGACGAATGTGGTTACGGCTTTGCCGTTGACGAAAATAGGCTTCGGCTGGGTGCTGCCCGCGCTTACAGGGCTGCTGTTGGGCCTTATCCTGTCCCGCCGCCCGCTGACAAACGCCTGACAAAGTATCCACAACCCTGTGTATAAGAAGACGCTCCCTTTCCACCCTTTAAGGCGCAACCAAACAGAAAAGAACCGCCGGAAGGCGGTTCTTTTCATAAAAGCCGAGGACATGCGCCTCGGCTTTTATACCAGTATGAAGCAAAGTTCCGATTGTGAACACCTTGCACGATTCGGCTGTGTCCGCGTGATGCACGGCGCAGCCCCTTTCGTTTGAAAGCGTGGGTTCAAACCAGATTATTTCGCGTAGTCGATGGCGCGGGTCTCGCGTACCATATTGACCTTGATTTGACCGGGATAATCCAAATCATCCTCGATCTTCTTGGCGACCTCGCGGGCGAGCAGAATCATCGCGTCATCCGAAATCTTGTCGGGATTGACAATGATGCGGATTTCGCGGCCCGCCTGAATGGCATACGAACTGGAAACGCCGGGGGTTTCGTTTGCGATGCTCTCGAGCTTTTCCAGGCGCTTGATATAGTTTTCCAGATTCTCGCGGCGTGCACCCGGCCTTGCGGCGGAGATGGCATCCGCTGCCTGCACCAAGCAGGCCAACGCAGTCTTAGCCTCCACATCGCCGTGGTGCGCCTCAATTGCATGGATGATCGGCTGCGCTTCCTTGTACTTCTTGGCAAGGTCTACGCCGATCTGGACATGGCTGCCTTCCACCTCGTGGTCGATCGCCTTGCCGATATCATGCAGCAAACCGGCGCGGCGGGCGGGTAGGGGATCAAGCCCCAACTCGCTGGCCATCATACCGGCGATATGTGCAACCTCAATGGAGTGCTGCAATACGTTCTGGCCGTAGCTGGTGCGATACCGCAGGCGGCCGAGAATCTTGACCAGCTCGGGATGGATGCCGTGGATGCCGGTCTCGAAGGTGGCGCGCTCGCCCTCGCTCTTGATGATCTGCTCGACCTCGCGGCGGGATTTTTCCACCATTTCCTCAATGCGGGCGGGATGGATACGGCCGTCCACGATCAGCTTTTCGAGCGCCAGTCGCGCGATTTCACGGCGCACCGGATCGAACGAGGAAAGCGTGATCGCTTCAGGCGTGTCGTCGATAATCAGGTCGACGCCCGTGAGCGTTTCGAGGGTGCGGATGTTGCGGCCCTCGCGGCCGATGATGCGGCCCTTCATTTCATCGTTGGGCAGCGGCACAACCGAAACAGTCGCTTCGGAAACATGGTCGGCGGCGCAGCGCTGAATCGCGGTCGAAATGATCTCGCGTGCGGTCTGCTCGCTTTCGTCCTTGAGCTTTTGCTGAATCTCGCGCAGCTTGACGGCTGCGTCGTGCGTGGCTTCGGACTCAATCGAGGCAACCAGCATTTCACGCGCTTCGTCGCGCGTCATGCTGGCAATCTGCTCGAGTTTTTCCAGCTGCTCCGCTTTGATGCGGGACAGTTCTTCCTTTTCCTTCTGGGTTGCTTCCAGATGACGGTTCAGTTCCTCGTTCTTGCGGTCAAGCGTGTCGCTCTTCTTGTCGAGGGCTTCTTCGCGCTGGAGCAGGCGACGTTCTAGCTGCTGGGTCTCGTTGCGGCGCTCTTTTAATTCGCGGTCGGCTTCGGTGCGCTGCTTGTGGATTTCATCCTTGGCTTCCAGAATGGCTTCGCGTTTTTTGGTCTCACCGGCTTTGATGGCTTCGTTGATGATGCGTGTCGCTTCGGCCTCGGCGGAGCCAATCTCCTTTTCCGCAACGCTCTTGCGGTACAGAAAACCGATGACAATGCCCACAACGAGACACACAATACCGGCTATGATCGGTATGATGATGTCGGTCATATGTTTGGTGTGTCCTCCTATTTTTCCTATTTTGTGATTTGGAGGCAGCACCGGTTTGGGCGAAAAACGGCTTGCGCGGTATCTTTCGGCAAAATGGGACGCAGATTTGCAGCAATGACAGTATATATATGGCAAATCATGCGGAAAATAATGACAAAAAATGGCGCAATAGGCCGATGATTCACATACAAACAGGCGCGGCCTTGCGTAGCAAATGGCGTTTGAAAAAACGCCGGATTATAATGCCCTTGAAAAAGCCCTGCGCGAAATTGCGCAGGCTATATTACAGCAGGTATTATACTACAATTTATTGTAAAGCCTGTTGGTCAAACTGTCAAGAAAAACCCATACGATACTGTGCAGATTTTGGCGTATTTTGAAAACAGGCTGAGCGCGCCCTTGTGGAACAGGCGGCGATTTGCTATAATGAAACGAATATATCGGGAGGAACGCTTATGCACCAGTCTATGTGCCGCATTCAGCGCGGCCCGTTTGTTTATTATACCTGCCGCCGCCTGCCGGTGCGCCATGCTTTTACGACCAAGTTCGGCGGCGTGAGCACAGGGCACTGCGAAAGCCTGAACCTGGGCTTTAACCGCGGGGATACCGAGGAAAATGTGCGCGAAAACTACCACCGTCTGGCGGAAGCATTGGGCGTGGATGAGAACCGTATCACCCTGACCCGGCAGATTCACGAAACCGAAGTTTCGGTCGTTGGGGAGGAGCAGGTCGGCATGGGACTGACTCGCCCGATGGCGTGGCAGTCGGACGCCATCGTCACCGCGCTGCCCGACACGCCGATCTGCGGCTTTTACGCGGACTGCGTGGTCACACTGCTGTATGATCCCGCGACACACACTGCCGGCGTATGTCATGCGGGCTGGCGCGGCATGGCGGGAGGCATCCTGCCCAAGACCGTGGCGGTGATGGAGGAAAAGCTCGGAACAAAGCGCGAAAGCCTGCGCGCAGTGCTCGGTCCGTCCATCCGACAGGAATGTTTTGAAACCGATGCGGATGTGCCCGAGGCAATGGAAAAGCAGCTTGGCGCGCTGGTGCATCCTTATATTATGGAAAAAGGTGCGAAATTCCATGTGGATTTGCAGGGAATCGGCGTTCAGCTGCTGCGGGACGCGGGCCTTGCGCCGGAAAATGTGATTGACAGCGGCATCTGCACCATGTGCTGCTCGGATGAATTCTGGTCGCACCGCAAGACGCACGGCCTGCGCGGCGTGCAGGGCGGCGTGATCTGCCTGTAACCGAAAGGAAGTCCGGTTTATGAAATGGAAAAAAAGCGTGCTCGCCGCGTTTCTTGCAGCGATGTGCCTGCTCAGCGCCTGCGGTCTGCCCGCTTTGGGCGGCGAGGATGCGCCGGTCGATACGGTTAAGGTGTCGGATGCGTACTTCGGCTTGGCGTGGTATCAAAACGGCACGCTCAATCCGGTGCTGGACAACACCAGCATCAACCGTGTGCTGTGCGAAGCGCTGTACGAAGGACTGTTCGAGGTTACCTCGAACTTTACAGCGGAAAATGTGCTGTGCGAATCGTATACAGGCGACGGCACCACCTTTACCTTCACCCTGCGGGATGACGTGAGCTTCTGGTCGGGTGAGAAATTGACCGCAGGAGACGTGGTCGCAAGCCTGCAAACGGCGCAGTTTAATGACGCTTCGCCGTTTCACAATCGGCTGACGGAGGTTTCCTCCATTCAGGCGGTCAGCGACCGTGAGGTGCGCATCGTGCTCACCTCGCCCAATATCAATTTCCCGCGTCTGCTGGATATTCCGATTTATCGGCAAGGCTCGGCCGACAGCGGCAGCTTTGCCGACGGCACCGGCCCGTTCCAGCCGGTCGAGCAGGATCGACACTGGACGCTGGAGGCCAACGGGAATTGGCACGGCGGCTTCCTCGGCGCGATCCGCACGATTACGCTGGTGGCAATGACGCGCGCGGACGCGGCGATGTCCAGTTTCCAGACGGGCGATGTGTCTCTGATGCGCGCGGCGCGTATCTCGCCCGATCCCCCGTCGGTGGGCGGCTCGGTCGATACCGTGCAGACAACCAGCGCGTCGCTGCACTATCTGGGTATCAACCATGCGAACAGTCAACTGGCAAACGCCAAGGTGCGGCAGGCGCTGAGCGCTGCGATTTCGCGGCAGAGCCTGTGCGCCACGCAGCTGCAAACCTTTGCTGATCCCGCGGTGCTTCCCGTCAATCCGCAGCCGGCGGGCGATAATCTGACGATCAATCTGTCTGGGGACGCAACCAAAGCGGCACAGCTGCTGCGGGAAGGACTCAGCGGAGAAACCGATACGGATGAGACGGATACGTCCGATCAAGCGGGCGACACCGACGAGTATACCGATGAATATGATGACGCGGACGGTGGGGAAAATACGGACACCGGCACGGATGCGGGCGCAACCGGTGGAGAGACGCTGTCCATTCGTCTGCTGGTCAATTCGGATAACGCCTTCAAGGTTGCGGCGGCCGAGCAGATCGCCGCGTTCTGGAACGCGCTGGACGGTGTGACCGTGACAGTGGACAAGCAGCCGTATGAGACGTTTCTCTCCATGCTGCAGTCCGGCTCGTTTGACGTATACTATGGAGAAACACAGCTTACCGCGGATTTTGACCTGCGCCCGCTGTTATCCTCCGGCGGCAGCCTGAACTATGGCGGCTATTCAAACGGGGACATGGCGGCGGCAATCGCGGCCGCGCGTAGCGGCGAAAATGTTTCCGGCTTCTACAGCCTGTTTCTCGAGCAGATGCCCATTATTCCGGTTGCGTTTGAGCGCGGGCAGATCATTCTTCGCAAGGGTCTTATTGGCAATTATGCGCCCTCGCCGTACAATGCGTTCGCAGGGCTGGAGACTTGGACGGCTTCATAAAGCAATCAAAAACCCCCGGCAAGGCCGCTTTCGGTAGAATACCGAGGCGGCTGGGCAGATATAGGAGATATTTCATGGCAGAAAAGGTAGTATTGGGACTTTCGGGCGGCGTAGACTCCGCTGTGGCGGCAGCACGGCTGCGGGACAGGGGCTTTGAAGTGCATGGTCTGTTCCTTGAGGTAGGACTGGGCGGAGAGGAAGCTGCTCAGCACACGGCGGACGATTTGGGGATTCCGCTTTATGTTGCACACCGACGCGAGGCGTTCGAGCAGCAGATTTGCGGATATTTTGCCGATTCGTTCCGCAATGCGCGCACGCCAAACCCGTGCGTGATGTGCAATCCGCTCATTAAATTCCGTGCGCTGACCGACTACGCTGACGAAATCGGCGCGGCACACATCGCCACCGGGCATTATGCCCGCACGGGACGCGATGCCGAGGGCCGCGCACTGCTGCGGCGTGCCCGCGCGGAAAAGGATCAGAGCTATATGCTGTACCGACTGCCGCGCAAAACGGTTGCACGCTGTCTGTTCCCCTTGGGCGAGGCGGAAAACAAGACGGAAGTGCGCGAAAATGCGCGTGAAATTGGTCTTTCGGTTGCGGAAAAGCCGGACAGCATGGATGTGTGCTTCATCCCGGACGGGGATGTGCAGGGCTGGCTGGAGCGTCACGGCGCGGCTTGTCCGCCGGGCAATTTTGTTGACGAAAGCGGCAAGGTGCTCGGGCGGCACAAGGGTATCCACTGCTATACGGTCGGACAGCGTAAGGGGCTGGGCGTCGCGGCGGAGGGACGGTTATTCGTACACGAACTGCGTCCGGAGACGAACGAGGTCGTTTTGTCGCTTGAGGACGTGTACCGCAGCGAGATTACCGTGCGGGATGTACACTATATCGCGCCGGAATATGCGGAAAACGGCCCGTTTGTCTGCGAGGTGCGTGTGCGCTTTTCGCGCCGCAGCGACCGCGCGACCATTTATCCGGACGGCAAGGATGCGCGTATTGTGTTCGAGGATGCGGTTCGCGCACCGGCCGCGGGGCAGAGCGCGGTGCTCTACGATGGTGATATTGTCATCGGGGGCGGATTCATCGTATAAAACAGGCAAAAAGGCGGGAGCGCGGGGCGCTTCCGCCTGATTTTGCGCGTGGGAGGATATGGGTATGGAGAAAAATCACGTATTGCAGGGCCATCTGCTCGGGGCGTTCAGTGTGATGGTCTGGGGCACGACGTTTGTTGCAACCAAAGTGCTGCTGCGCACCTTTTCACCGGTAGAGATCATGGTCACGCGCTTTGCGCTGGGGTTTGCGGCGCTGCTGATTGCGTCGCGAGGCTGGATGCGCGCCAAGGAAAAACGGCATGAAATTCTGTTTGCGCTGGCGGGATTGACGGGCGTTACGCTGTATTTCCTGATGGAAAACATCGCGCTGACCTACATATCCGCCTCGCTTGTCGGTATCATCGTGGCGGCGGCGCCGCTGTTTACCGCGCTGTTCGCCGCGCTTTTGCTGCATGAGAGACTCGGCCACTGGTTTTTTATTGGCTTTGTCTGCGCAATGGCGGGCGTGGCGCTCGTATCGCTGGCAGGTGTGAGCGAGCTGCACTTCAGTCCGCTGGGCGCGCTGCTCGGCGTGGGCGCCGCGCTGGTCTGGGGCGTGTACTCCGTGCTGATTCGGTATCTGGGTGCGGCGGGCTATGCCACCGTGCCGCTGACCTGTCGGGTGTTCGGCTATGGGCTGCTGTTTTTGCTCATTCCGGCGTTTTTAGACGGATTTCCGGCAGGGCCGGCGGCGTGGTTCACGCCGGTTCATCTGGGAAATCTGCTGTTTCTTGGACTGGGCGCGTCCGCAACCTGCTTTGTGACGTGGAACCGCGCGGTGTTCCTGCTTGGGCCGGTGCGCACGAGTGTGTACATCTATGCGACGCCGATTGTGACCATCATCAGCTCGGCGCTCATCCTGCACGAAACGATGACCCCGTCCATGTGGCTGGGCACGGCGCTCGCGCTTGGCGGATTGGTTCTGTCCGAGCGTGACGATACCAAGAAAGAAAACAAGCCCAAACAGTGACGAGCGCGCGGTAAGGCGCGTATCCAATAGAAGAACTGCCGGAAGGCGGTTCTTTTCATTAGTTAAACGCTTCGTCGTCCCGTTCCTCGAACATGCGGTGCACGCGCGCGCGCAATTCGGGATAGCCTGCAAGCGCGGGGTCAGCCTGCAAAATCTGCTCGGCTTCTTCGCGCGCACTCCGCATGAGCGCAAGGTCGGCAATCGGGTCGGCAACGTGCAGCGCGGGCAGACCGTGCTGCCGCCTGCCGAAAAAGTCGCCCGGGCCGCGCTGCGACAGGTCGGCACGCGCGACCTCAAAGCCGTCGTTTGTTTTACACAGGATTTTCAGTCGTTCGCGCGCGGTTTGCCCCTTGTCCGCACCGAAGAAAATGCAGTAGGACTGTCTCGTGCCGCGTCCGACGCGCCCACGCAGCTGGTGCAGCTGGGACAGGCCGAAGCGGTCGGCATCCTCGACGACCATCAGGTTGGCGTTGGGCACGTCCACGCCGACCTCAATGACGGTTGTGGCGACCAGAATATCGTATTCTTTCGCGGCAAACGCCTGCATGACGCGCTCTTTTTCCGCGCTTTTCATGCGACCGTGCAGCACGGCAACGCGCCGGTGCGGCAGCGTTTTTTGCAGGTCGAGCGCGTGCTGTTCCGCGCTTTTGAGGTTCATTTCCCCCTCTTCGACCAGCGGGCACACAACATACACCTGCCCGCCCTCGCGAATCTGCTTGTCGATAAAGGCGGTGATGCGGCGGCGCATATTTTCGCCCACGGCGTAGGTTTCGACCGGCTGACGACCGGGCGGCACCTCGTCGAGCACGGATACATCGAGGTCGCCGTACAGGATGAGCGCAAGCGTGCGCGGGATGGGCGTTGCCGACATGACCAGCACATGGGGCGTCTGTCCCTTGGCGGACAGCGCGGCGCGCTGCGCTACGCCGAAGCGGTGCTGCTCGTCGGCCACGACCGCGCCCAGCCGATGAAAATTGACGCTCTGCTGGATGAGCGCATGCGTACCGATGACAACCTGCGCCGCGCCGCTCTCGATGGCGGCGAGGGCCGCGCGTTTTTGCGCGGCGTTCATCGAGCCGGTCAGCAGTGTGCAGGAGATACCCAGTGTTGCCAGCAGCGGTGCCAGCGTTTCCGCGTGCTGCGCCGCGAGGATTTCCGTCGGGGCCATGAAGGCGGCCTGATAGCCGCTTTTGGCGGCCAGCGCGCAAAGCGCCGCGGCGACAACCGTCTTGCCTGAGCCGACGTCGCCCTGCACCAGTCGGTTCATCGGACGGCCAGAGACGCAGTCTGACGCAATTTCCCCGATTGCGCGACGCTGCGCGCCTGTGGGGGAAAAGGGGAGCGCGGCAAAAAAGTCCGCAAGAGAGGCATCGGAAAATACCAGCCCTGTGTCGGCGCGGCGGCGTTCCTTGAGCTGCTGTAAGCCGCAGCACAGCAGAAACAGCTCCTCAAACACCATGCGGCGGCGCGCCTCGGTCACATCCTGCGCCGACTGCGGCCGATGGATGGCGGCGAGCGCGTCGGCGGCATCCAGTAGCGTGTACCGCGCGCGCAGCACTTCGGGCAGCGGATCGGGCCAGTCGCCCGGCACCGCATCCAGCGCCGCTTCGGTCACGCGCGCCATGTCGCGCTGGGTCAGCCCTGCGGTCAGCGGGTAGACCGGCACAATGCGGCCGGGGTGCGCCGCGTCGGGCGAGACCTTTTCCGACTGCGGCGAAACCAGCATGCGCGCGTGACCGTTTATCTGCACACGCCCGTAAAACACATATTCCTGCCCGACGCGCAGCAGCGCCGCGGCATAGGGATTGTTAAAATAGGTCACAGGCAGCGAGCCGGATTGGTCAAAAATCGTGCATTTGACCAGCGTCATGCCCTTGCGGATGCGGGTGGTTTTCGGCTCGGTGCCGACGACCGCCCGAACAGCATACTTGCCGTCCTCCGTGATGTCCGCGATGGAAGTGATTACGGAGCGGTCCTCATAATCGCGCGGATACGTTTCCAATGCGTCGCGCAGCGTGCGGATATGCAGTTTTTCAAACAAAGCCGCCTTTTTCGGGCCGACGCCCTTGACAAAGCGGATACTGTCCTCCAGTGCGGGCATAACTTCCTCCTTACGGTGCTGTCAACCGCTGCGCCGCAGCGCGCATAAAACAGAACCTTGCGGCAAGCCGCAAGGTCCATAAAAGCCGGGGCCATGCGCCTCGTTTTTTGTGCTTTTTCGCGTAAACTCCGAGCGAAACTATGGTTTTGCTCGATTGATTTCAGTATTCCCGGTAGACTGCCTTGACCACGCCGAGAATCTGGCAGCCGTTGCCGTCAATCGGGGGATAGGCGGGGTTTTCCGGCATCAGCCACACGCCGTCCGCCGTGATGTTCAGTGTTTTACAGGTGGCTTCATCCTCCAGCAGAGCAATGATGATATCGCCGTTTCGGGCCTGAATATCCTGCCGTACGATGACCAAATCATCATCCATGATGCCCACGCCGATCATCGAGTCGCCGCGGATGCGCAGGGCGTAGTACTCCCCGCCGTTTGCCGCCGGCTCAAACGGGACGTAGCCCACATGTTCCTCGACCGCGAGGATAGGCATACCGGCGGTGACGCGGCCGAGAATGGGCACGCGTGTGACCATGGACGGGCCGCTGACCGGGGTCAGCGCACGGGACTTGTGCTCGCTCGGCTCGAGGTAGCCCGCCTCCTGCAATTTTTTCAGGTGGGCGTGCACGGTGGAGGGTGAGCGCAGGTTCATTTCCGCGCAGATTTCGCGCACCGAAGGGGGATAGCCGTGTTCGAGGGAAAACGCACTGATATAATCTAAAATCCTTTGCTGTTTGGCGGAGATTTTTTTCATATGGACGCACTCCTTGCTGTTGCGATTCGGAACATACGTTCGTATTTTTTTCTATTATACCCTAAAATGCCAAATAAAGCAAACATTTGTTTGTGGAAAAACGGAAAGAATTACGAAAATCTAAAATTACGCACAATTTCCTGCCGATTATTCCGAGTTTTGTCTGACCATTCGCAAAAAAAACATCGGTTTGCTTGTATTTGGGACGGTTTTGTTATATCATATAAGCAGAAATGATTCGGACAGTGCTGCACCTTACAGCGTCCTGACTCAAAAAGCATCAAACGATCGCAGGGAGGGTTTTTCTATGACGATCAAGACCGATCTTGGATATATCGAAATCACAAACGAGGTGATGGCGGGAATTGCGGGCTATGCGGCTTCGTCGTGCTTCGGCGTAAAGGGCATGACCATTCGCTCGATGTCGGATGGGCTGGCGCATCTGCTTGGACGCGAGACGCAGTCACGCGGCGTCAAGGTGTCGGAGGCGCCGGACGGCGGCGTTAATATCGACCTGCACATCGCGGTCGAGCATGGCGTAAATATTGCGACCGTCTGCCGCTCGATTATCAGCGAGGTGCGCTACCATGTTGAGCGTCTGACCGGCGTGGATGTAAAGAATGTCGATATCTATGTAGAGAGTATCCGTGCGGACTGACGCGCGGCCAAAAAAGAATTCGGGGAGAGTTAAGTAAATGGCAGATCAGAAAATAGACGGCGCGCTGTTCCAGTCCATGGTGATCGAGGGCGCGCTTGCCATTGCCGAAAAGAAGGAGCAGGTAAACGAACTGAACGTTTTCCCTGTGCCGGACGGCGATACGGGCACGAATATGTCCATGACCATGGCCTCGGCGATGACCGAGATGGAAAAGCTGACCGAGCCGACGCTGCCAAAAGCCGTCGATACGACGGCCTCCGCGCTGCTGCGCGGCGCGCGCGGCAACTCGGGCGTGATTTTGTCGTTGCTGTTCCGCGGCGCGGCGAAAAAGCTGCGCGAAACCGATGCGGCAGGTGGCCGCGAACTGGCGCTGGCGCTGCGCGAGGGTGTGGAAACGGCGTATAAGGCGGTCATGAAGCCGGCGGAGGGCACGATTTTGACCGTGTCGCGCGTGTCTGCGCAGCAGGCGGTTGAAGCCTGTCAGGCCGAGCCGGACCTGTCGGCCGAGCAGGTGCTCGAAACCGTGCTGACCTGCGGGCGGCAGGCGCTGGAGGAAACCGTGCATCAGAATCCCGTGCTGGAAAAGGCGGGCGTGGTGGACGCGGGCGGCTTTGGCTACCTGACCATTCTCGAAGGCATGCTCGACGCGCTGCGCGGCATCCATAAAGAGCGCACCGCCGCCGAACCGACCAAGGCGGCTGCGGACTTCGGCGCGATTGCGGATGAGGATATCACCTTCACCTACTGCACTGAGTTTATCGCCGCGCGCAAGGATAAGGCGCGCAACGTCGGTCGTCTGCGGTCGATTTTGAACGATATTGGCGACAGTCTGGTGGTGGTCGAGGATGACGATATCGTCAAGGTGCATGTGCACACCGACCAGCCGAACAAAGCGCTCGAGGAGGGACTCAAGTTCGGCCCGCTGTTGACCGTCAAAATTGAGAACATGCGGGAGCAGCACACCGCCAAGGTCATCGAAGGCACAGCGGATGCGCCAGCCGAGCGTGTCATTGTTCCGGCGGAAAAGAAATTCGGTTTTGTCGCGGTCGCCGCGGGCGACGGCCTGAAAAGCGTCTTTACCGATCTGGGTGTCGACGTGGTCGTGCAGGGTGGCCAGACCATGAACCCCTCGACCGACGATATTCTGCGCGCGGTGGACGCGGTTCCGGCGGAAATCGTGTTTGTGCTGCCCAATAACAAGAACATCATCATGGCGGCCGAGCAGGCAGTGCATCTGTCCGAGGAGAAAAAGATCATTGTCGTGCCGACCAAGACCATTCCGCAGGGCATGTCCGCGATGCTGGCTGTCGATCCGGACGGGGAGGACGAAAACCTGCTGGCGCAGGCCATGCGTGATGCAGCGGCGCATGTGCGCAGCGGGCAGGTGACTTACGCCGCGCGCGACAGTGAATTTGACGGCAAGAGAATTAAGCAGGGCGAGTATCTGTCGCTCAGCGAAGGCAAGCTGTGCGCGAGCGGGCGTGAGACTTCGGTCATCAAAAAGCTCGTGCGCGAGATGGTAAGCGACGACAGCGCGTTTGCCACGGTCATTTACGGCGAAGGCGTTTCCGCCGAGCAGGCCGCTGAGGTGGAAGCACTGCTGCACAAGGAGAACAAGGAACTCGAAATCTCGGTGATCGACGGCGGACAGCCGGTGTACTATTATATCCTTTCGGTGGAATAAACAAAAGAAAAAGCGCCTCCCTGCGGGGGAGGCGCTTTGTTTTGGAGTGAAATCATGTCAGTATTCGATATTTTCAAAAGGCTCGACGAGCAAAAAGCCGCGGCAGCCGCGCAGCCCATTGAGTGGCTGGTGGTCGGATTGGGAAACCCGGGCAGCAAGTACGATAACACGCGCCACAACGCGGGCTTTCACGCGCTGGAAAGCTATTGCGCGCGCAGCGGCTGTAAAATCGACAAAATGAAGTTTAAGGCGCTCGTCGGGGAGACGACGCTCGGCGGCGCACGGGTGTTGCTGATGAAGCCGCAGACCTTTATGAACCTGTCGGGCGAGGCGGTACGAGACGCGGCTGAGTTTTATAAAATCCCGCCCGCGCGCATCATTGTGCTGTCGGATGACGTTTCGCTCGACGTGGGCACGCTGCGCGTGCGCCCGAAAGGTTCGGCAGGCGGGCAGAACGGTTTGAAAAACATCATTTATCACCTCGGCAGCGAGGACTTCCCGCGCGTCAAAATCGGTGTGGGCAAAAAGCCCCATCCGGAGTACGACCTGGCCGCATGGGTGCTGAGCAAATTCACCGCCGACGAGCAGAAGGCCATCGACAAGGCCTGCGCGGATGCGGTGGATGCGGCAGCCTGCATCATTGCCGAGGGCTGCCCAGCGGCGGCGCAGAAATTCAACGGAAAACGCATCTGAATAAGAAAAAGGGGCGCGTGGGGCGCGTCCCTTTATGGTTGGGAATGTTGGTTTCGGTTTATTCCGCACAACCGCGGCAGTTCGCGCAGCGGATGCGGTTTTGGCTGATTTATGGTACGCAAGTTCCCGCTTATCATGGCAAAAAAGAATAGCGTTAAAACCTTTGCATGGGGAAATACATGATTTGTAGGAGATGCACAAAAAAAAGGTGGATTTTCTGGCAGTTTGCGCGAACGGTAGTGACTTGAAAAAGCGCGTCCTGTTTGTTACAATATTAACAACAAGTGAACACATCGTCCTCGTTGTGATTGGATTGTTACCGTGTTGGCGGGCAAAACCAAATTTCTCGCGGTCGGCCTGAAAAAGGAATACCCGGCGGTGCAGGAGTTTGGTTGTTTTTATTTTTTCGGCAGCACACAGGTCTCCTTCTGTTTTCGGGCTTATTGTGCGGATTTCTGTATGATTTGGCGCCGGAAAGGACATACTTTGCCGGAAAAGTATAATGGGGACGACGGTTTGCGCACTTTACAAAAATAGTGAAAAGTCATTTTCAAAATGTAATGATAGAAAGGAAAATGCAGTTATGAAAATCGTAGAGTACACCATTAAGGACGAGCTCGGCATCCACGCGCGTCCGGCAGGCATGCTGGTCAAGGAGGCGGCACAGTTCAAGTCCTCCATCAAGATTGCCGGCCCGAAGAAGGAAGTCGACGCAAAGCGCATCATGGGTGTGATGAGCATGGGCGTTAAGCAGGGTGACACGGTTAAGCTGACCATCGAGGGCGAGGACGAAGAGGCGGCAGCAGCTGCGCTCGAGAAGTTCCTGCAGGAAAATATGTAAGAGAAATCGGTGTTGTTATCCGATATTTGCGCCGCGGCAGTGCTGGATGCGCTCGGCGGTCGGGATAACGTGCTTTCCATCGGATACTGCATGACACGTTTGCGTGTGCGCCTGCGAGAACCCGCAGCAGTCGATGAGGCAAAGCTGCGCGCGGCGGGCGCCGCGGGAGTGCTGCGCCGGGCGGACGGGGAAGTGCATGTCGTCATCGGGCCGTCTGCACGGCAGCTGGCGCGTGAGATGGAAACACTGGTCCAATAAAGAAAGCCTGTCCTCTGCGATAGCGGGAGGCGCGGGCATTCCTCAAGCAGCTGAGGCGGGCGAACGCCCGCCTTTGTTTTTTGACGACAGATGTTTGGACAAAGAGAGAGGTAATGAATATGAAAATCATTCGTGCAAAGGACTACAACGACATGAGCCGTAAGGCGGCCAACATCATTTCGGCGCAGGTTATCCTCAAGCCGGATTCCGTGCTGGGCCTTGCCACCGGATCGTCTCCGATTGGCATTTACGAGCAGCTCATCAAGTGGTACAACAAGGGGGATGTGGACTTTGGTGGATGCACTACCTTCAATCTGGACGAGTACCGCGGCCTGACTGCCGATCATGATCAGAGCTACCACTATTTCATGCACAAAAACTTCTTTGACGCTATCAATGTGCCGGAAGGCCGCATCAACCTGCCGGACGGCGCACAAATGGATGCGGAGCGCGAATGTGCGCGCTATGACGCGGCGATTCAGGCGGCCGGCGGCATTGATTTGCAGCTGCTGGGCATGGGCCTGAACGGTCATATCGGCTTTAACGAGCCGGACGATTACTTCTCCAAGGGCACGCATTGCGTCGACCTGACCGAGTCCACCATCGAAGCCAACAAGCGCTTCTTTGCGTCGGCGGACGATGTGCCGCGTCAGGCATACACCATGGGCGTACAGACCATCATGCTGGCACGCCGCATCGTGATCGTCGTTTCGGGTGAGAACAAGGCGGATATTGTACGTCAGGCGTTCTTCGGCCCGGTTACTCCGCGTGTACCGGCTTCTATTCTGCAGCTGCATACTGACGTGTCTGTCGTAGCGGATGAAGCTGCGCTGTCCAAGAGTCTGGATCTGCTGTAAGCTATATGCGCGCATATGGAGTTTAAAAATCTCAGGATCTATCAACCGGACGGCACGTTTCGCACGGGCGGACTGGTGCTTTCGGGCGATCGGATTGCCAGTACGCCCGTGTCGGAGGACGCTTGCGATATGGATGGGCTGTATGCCATTCCGGGACTCATCGATATCCATTTGCATGGCTGCGCGGGCTATGACTTCTGCGACGGAACCGAGCAGGCGATTTCTGCCATCGCGCGGTATCAGGCCGAGCACGGCGTGTGCGCCATCTGTCCGGCGACCATGACCTACCCGGAGGAAAAGCTGTCTGCCGTGATGCAGGCTGCTGCGGCGTATCGCACGGAGCGATGCGGTGCGGCACTGGTGGGTGTCAATCTGGAGGGACCGTTTCTGTCCCCCGCGCGGAAAGGCGCGCAAAACGGCGCATGGCTGCAAAATCCGGATGCTGGACTGTTCCGCCGTTTGCAGGAAAAAGCGCAGGGGCTGATTCGCCTGTGTGAAATCGCACCCGAACTGCCGGGCGGACTGGATGTGATCGGGGAGCTGGCGGGCGAGGTGCGCCTGTCGCTGGCGCACACCGAGGCGGATTATGACACCGCGTGCGAGGCGTTTCGACGCGGTGCGCGCGAGGTCACGCATCTGTTCAACGCCATGCCGCCGCTGACGCATCGCGAACCGGGCGTGATCGGCGCGGCGCTGGACAACGACGAAGTTGGCGTGGAGCTGATCTCGGACGGCTGCCATGTGCATCCGTCAGCTGTGCGCGTGGCGTTTCGTCTGTTTGAAAACCGGATGATCCTGATTTCGGACAGCATGTCCGCAACCGGACTGGACGATGGAGAATACACCCTTGGTGGGCAGGCGGTGTCCGTGCGAGATGGTCGCGCGACTCTGCGCGGCACCAGCACGCTGGCCGGTTCGGTTACCAACCTGTTTGAATGTATGCGGCGGGCCGTACAGATGGGCATACCGTTCGGGCAGGCGGTGTGCTCGGCGTCGACCAATCCGGCACGGGCTATCGGTATCCAGCACGATTACGGTACGCTTGAGCCGGGCAAGCTGGCCAACATCATTTTGCTCGACGAGGATTTGAATATCAACACGCTGATTTTGCGCGGACAAATCATGTAATGATGATAAAAAAGGCTTCGGGAATGCTCCCGGAGCCTTTTTTGCATGCCTTGACTGTGGTGGATGTTTATGCTGCCGGGCTGCACTGACCGCGGTCACCTTAGCGTCCGGTTTTCCAAGGTGGCTTGTTGCCGCGCACCGTCCGGCGCGCGTATGTTTACCATGTCTGATATTCAAAGGAGTCCTTGGAAACCGGCAAAATGCTGTCCATGCGGTAAAATCCTTGCGGAAGACGCACGGATTTCAGAGCAGCGGAAGCGTAGCAAAAAGAGGCTTCCCTATCGGAAAGCCTCTTTTGGTGCGTGCGTTTGTCAAATCGTGAAGATGCCGAATACCTTGGTGGCAAGTTCTGTGGCGAGAATGAGCACCAGCAGAATCGGTGCGATCCAGCGTACCATGACGCGGTGCAGCGCTTCGCGGTGGAACGCACCCGCGCCTTCCTTTACCTCGTCCGCGATAACCTTGGTGCCAACGACATGACCAATCAGGATGCAGGTCAGGAATGCGACAATTGGCATGAGCACCGAGTTGGAGATAAAGTCAAAAAAGTCGAGGAACTGCATGCCGATGATGGTGATACCCGCCCACGGGCCATAGCCCAGACAGGACGGCACACCGAACAACAGCACGATTGCCGCCACAATCAAAGTGGAGGGCGCGCGGCTGAGTGAGGTCTTGTCCATCACAACCGAGACAATGGTTTCCATCAACGAGATGGAAGAGGTCAGCGCCGCAAACAGCACCAGCAGGAAGAATACCGTGCCGATGATGGAGCCGAAGTGCATGGATTCAAACACCATCGGCAGCGTAATAAACATCAGCCCGGGACCGTTGTTGATCTGGGACGGGTCGCCGCCGTTAAATGCCACGACGGCGGGAATAATCATCAGGCCCGCAATAAAAGCAAACAGCGTATCAAAAATCTCAATCTGCGTGACCGAATGTTCCAGAAGGTTTTCCTTCTGCATATAAGAGCCATAGGTGATCATGATGCCCATGGCCAGCGACATCGAGTAGAACAATTGGCCGAGCGCGCCAAGCACGGTCGAGGCGGAGAACTGCGATAAATCGGGCAGCAGATAGTATTTTAGGCCGGTCATTGCGCCGTCAATGGTCAGCGAGTAGACCGCCACGACCACGCTCAGCACTGCCAGCACCGGCATCATAATGCGGCTGGCCTTTTCAATGCCTTTTTCCACACCGAAAAAGACCACAACGGTTGTCAGCAGCACATAAATCAAAAACCACGGCGTCGGGCCGCTGAAATCCAGCATGGTAGCCGGAATGGAGCCGGCGTCAAAGCCGATAAAATCGTTGAAAAAGCCGCCGTTGTCAGCTGCGGTCAGACCGTTGCCGGTCAGGAAAGTGAACAGATATTTCATGACCCAGCCGCCGATGACGCAATAATAAGGCGTGATGATAACCGGCACAAACGTCGCAATCCAGCCGAGGAAGCCGAATCGGCGGTCGAGCGCCTTGTACGCCCCAATGCAGGATAGACGGGTTTTGCGGCCGATAGCAATTTCGGTAATCATCAGCGCAAAGCCGAAGGTAACCGCCAGAATGATATACACCAGCAGAAAAATGCCGCCGCCATACTGTGCGGCCAGATACGGAAAACGCCACAGGTTGCCCAGACCCACCGCAGAACCAGCCGCTGCCAGCACAAAGCCGATGCGGCTGGAAAAGCTGCTTCTTGATTTTTGTTCCATGTTTTGCAAACTACTCCCTTACATGTTTCTTTCTCTTTCTTCCTTGCCGCCAAGCGGCGGGAACGCTATTCCGTGAGGTTGAACTCGCCGAGGAACTGCCATGCGCGCAGGAGATTATCCAGATGGTAGTTGCCGACGATATCCGCTGTGGTCTGCGGCGCGGTGCAGATATCGTCCGGAGCGGTCAGGCCCAATATGGTCAGCCGCTTCGCGGTTTCCGGCGACAGACGCCCCCTTTCGTCCATCGCGCACAGGGCGTTCAGCTCCTGCCAGATACTTTGCGCAAGTTTTTCGCAGCCGCGGAGAAAGACCGTTTGTTCGACATGGCTTTGCGAGTGGAACGCACGCTGCTTTTCAAAAATTGTCAGTTCCTCTGCAATACGCTCGAGCTGTTTTGCCAGCGGAGACAGGTCAGGATATCGTCCGTACAGCACACGTTCGCTGACATAGGCGGGTACCGACTGCTGAAAATGCCACAGTAAATCGGAAATACGACGGCTGTTATTGTAGGGCTTAATGGTAATGTTGATGACCAGTGCCGTGGCAAGACCGATGGTCGTGTCAAGCAGGCGGTTAAAGCCGTACTGAAAGGCGTCGCCAGCCGGTGACACACAGATGGAAACGAACACAATGCAGGACAGCGGCACAGCGAATTGCAGCCGCAGCCGGACACATAACAGAATCAGCACGATGAGCCCCAGTCCGATTCCCATATAACGAAAATTTGCAAGCAGACTGACGAACAGCGCGCCGAATCCTGCGCCAAGCAGAATACCGGTCAGCTGGGTGCGGCAGGTTTCAAAGGCGTCGCCCACCGTGCGGCTCATCGCGCTGATAGCGCCGATGGCGGCGAAAATCAAAGATGTCGAGCCGCGCAGGTCGGCGAAAAACAGCGCCAACGCCACCGCAAGACCGGTCTTGACGGTCCGCAGTCCGATGTGCGGGACAAACCGTGCCAACGTTTCTTTCTCCTCCGGAATAAAATAATGAAGCTATTGTATCACAAAAGTGGGCTTTTCACAAGGTATTTGCAGGGAAAAGCCGGGTATGCTATAATCAATTTAACAGCCTATCAGAATGGAGAGAGGGGTTTTCATGAAGACATACCGTTTTGGCGTGCTGGGCGCGGGGAATATGGGCATGGCGATAGCGGAAGGCGCGGTGCGGGCCGGACTGCTGGCGCGGGATCAGGTGCTGCTGTTCAACCGCGGGGAGGACAAGCGCGCAGCGCACCACGCCCGCGGCTATGCCGTCACGGGGAATTATACCGAGGTCTATACCGCGTGCGAAACTGTCCTGCTTGCCGTTAAACCGCAGAATTTTGATGAAATTTTGCCGGTATTGGGCAAATACAGCGGAGAAAAGCCGCTGGTCGTGTCGATTGCGGCGGGGGTTACGTTTGCTAAGATGGAGCGGGCGCTCGGCGCGGACACACCGATTATCCGTGTAATGCCCAATACGCCGCTCATGCTCGGCGAAGGCGCAACCGAACTGGTCAAAAACGAGGCGGCGACCGATGCGCAGCTGGCACGGATTCGCGCGCTGTTCGACACCATGGGCGTGACGGTGGTATTTGACCGTGAGGATATGCTCAATGAGGTCATTCCGTATGCGGGGTCCGCTCCGGCCTACATCTATGCCTTTGCTGATGCGATGGTCAAAAGCGCGCAGGAACACGGCATCGATCCGGCGGATGCGCTGAAATTGTTCTGCCAGACCATGATCGGCTCGGCGAAAATGCTGCTGGAGGGCGGCAAAACGCCCGGGGAGCTGATACGCGCGGTCTGTTCGCCGGGCGGCACAACGATTGAGGCGATGCGGGTGCTCGAGGCGTGTGGCCTTGCCGATATGCTGGCGCAGGCAAACGATAAATGTATTGCGCGCGCCTATGAACTGGGTAAATAACCGGATGCCGCCATTGACTTTGCCGCAAGTGTATGATAAAGTTAAATAAATATTCCGCATCACTTTGAGAGGAAGTGGATTCTTTGAAAAATTCGACGAAAATCAAAGCGACTCTGCTGTTGACCAGCCTTGCGTGTGCGGCCGGAGCGACGGCGGCGCTTGTGCTGCTTCAGAAAAAGCGCGAAGAGGAAGTTTACCATGAGGCCGAGCTGAAGGCGATGGATGAGCTGGAGCAAATGATGCGCGAGGAATCTGACTGCGCTTCCTGCGCCTGTGCAGAGGAGTGCGCGGCAGTAGATGACGCTTATCAGGATTCGTTCGACGAGCGGGCATCGGAAGCGGACGAGGAGACCGCGGAGGAAAAACCCGAGGAAAAGGCTTCTGAGGAAGAAGCAACCGAAGAATAAGCGGCAGCGGACGGAGGGTTTCCCCTTCGCCCGCTGTTTTTATCAGGACATAAGGAGGCTCCCATGATGGAATACGAAGGCCGCGTATTTCGGCCGCCCTCTGAGGCGCGCAGCCTGATCGTGCAGGTCACGATTGGATGCAGCCACAATAAATGCACGTTTTGCGATATGTATAAGGAAAAGCGTTTCCGTGTGCGCAAAATCGAGGATGTCAAGCGTGACTTTGATGAGGCGCGCCGCATGTATCCGCATGTTCGGCGCATTTTTCTGGCCGACGGCGACGCGCTTATGTGGCGCGCCGAGCACATGGCAGAAATTCTGCGCTATATCCGGCAGATATTTCCCGAGTGTGAGCGCGTCACCAGCTACGGATCGCCCGCGTCCATTCTGGTGAAAACGCAGGAAGAACTGAACCTGCTGCATGAACTGGGACTGGAAATGATCTATCTCGGTCTGGAATCCGGCTCGGACGAGGTGCTGCGCCGCGTCAACAAGGGCGAAACGGCGGATGAAATCGTGCGCGCGGGCCTGATGGTCAAGCAAGCGGGTATGAAGCTGTCGGTCACCTGCATTGCGGGCCTTGGCTCGACCGAGCTTTCGCAAGAGCATGCCGTCAAGACCGCCGAGGCGCTCTCACGCATGAAGCCGGAGTATATCGGCCTGCTGACGCTGCTTTTTGAGCTGGAAACACCTCTAATGCGTGACTGGCAGGAGGGGCGATTTTATCTGATGAACCCGATTGAGATTGCGCATGAGACTCTCATTTTGCTCGAGCATATCGATGCGGAGGGCAGCGTGTTCCGCGCAAACCATGCCTCGAATTATGTCAATCTTGCCGGCACGCTCAACCAAGACCGCGAGGCGATGTGCCAGCGGCTGCGGCAGGCACTTGAGGGGAAAATTCAGTTCCGCAGCGAGGCGTTTCGGGCAAGATAACCAAAAATATGGTTATTTTGTTTAAAAATCCGGCAAAGAAGAAAGCGATTGTGTTGTTTTCGTTACAATTTCGAAAAAAACAAGACAAGGCGGAAAAGTTGTGGTATAATAAATCTGTTTTCGGGGTTTTGTCAAATCGCCCCGTATACTAAAATGATGTTAAGAAGCGTGCGTTCCGTCTGGAGGATTGCTGATGGATTCCGTATCTCATATTCGCGTTGCACATCTGTTGATGGATTACGTTGAGCAGATTTGCGGCGTTACATTTGATTCGAGTGGTTTTGTATATGGCAACTTGAAGCCGGACTTGACCGGCACTTATCTGACCAAGCGTCACAACCCGTCTATTATGATGGATGAGGTGATGGACAAGATTCGCGCGTTCACGGAAAAATATACCATTGGTCCGGTCAACGGGCGGGAGCTTTCGGTGGATTTGGGCGAGATTTGCCACTATATAACCGATTTCTTTACCTATCCGCACAACGATGATATCTATGAGCGCAATCTGTTGGCACATTACCTGTACGAAAAGCGCGTAGCACTGGTCATTCGCCGCCGCATGACGGAGGATAAGTTTGAGCAGTGGGCCAGCCCGATCATTCCGCCGGTAACGGTGGACGCACTGATCGCACGCATCGGCTCGATGCACGATGCGTACCGCGCTGCGGACCGTCATCACGGCATCAACGACGATCTGGTACATATCTGCCGCGCAACCGCGATGGTAGTTCTTTCCATCATTAGCATCGTCTATGAGCAGGTGGAAGTGCCGGCTGGCGTGATTGCATAAGAGAACCCAAAAGCCACGGTATATCGTGGCTTTTGTCATTTTCCGACCGGAATAATAGGAGGAAGCATGAAAAATGTAACGATCTATACCGACGGCGCATGCTCGGGCAATCCGGGGCCGGGCGGCTGGGGCGCGATTTTGAAATACGGGGAGAAGGAGAAAGAACTTTCCGGCTCCGAGCCTTCTACGACCAACAACCGTATGGAGCTGCTCGGGGTGATTACCGCGCTCGAAGCGCTCAAAGAGCCGTGCGCGGTTGACCTGTATTCGGACAGCAAGTATGTGGTCGACGGCATCACCAAAGGCTGGGCGAAAAGCTGGCGCGCCAAGGGGTGGGTCAAGAGTGACAAAAAACCGGCTAAAAACCCGGAGCTGTGGGGGAGATTGCTCGATTTATTGGATAAACACACGGTTCAGTTCCATTGGGTGAAGGGTCACGCGGATAATCCGTACAATAACCGCTGCGATGAATTGGCGGTTGCCGCGTATCAGCAATATAAATAAGGAGCAACTTATGCAACGGATGCGCCGCGTGCGGAACGGCACGCTGATCTTCTATTATATGTTCACGGCCTGCGCGGCGGTGCTGTGCATGGTGCGGGAGGCGACCGTGTACAACGGCCTGCTGGTGCTGGCTGCGCTTTTGCTGCCCGCCGTACCGCATGTGCTGTATCGCCTGTGCCATCTGCGGCCGGTTTACCTGCTCGAGGTTGTGTTCGACGGGTTTGTGTTGGCGGCGGTATCGTTTGCAAGCCTGTTCGGCGGGTACGAACTGATTCCGTACTGGGACAAGATTCTGCATTTCCTGTCCGGTTTTCTGTTTGCGGTGCTGGGGACAGCGGTGTATTTTGCCAATAAGCCGGGCCATGCACTCGATGCAAAGGACGCCTTCAATGCCGCGCTGTATACATGGATGTTTGCCATGATGAGCGCGGTGCTGTGGGAGATTTGGGAATACCTGGTGTCGTTTTCGGGCGCTGACCCGCAGCAGGTGGCCTTAACCGGTGTGAGCGATACGATGGGAGACATCATTGTTTGCACGATTGGTGGCCTGATTACGGCGGTCTCTTGTTGGAAATATTTGCGCCACATAGGAGAAAACCGTCGAAAGGGTCTGATGATGCGTTTATTTGAAGCGTATTACCGGGAAAATATTCAAAATCGGCCTTGAGATGCAAAAAACCCGACAGAAAGCATGGGCTTTCTGTCGGGTTTCATGTTTGCAGTATATTTAGTCCTTGCTGCTATGGCGGGCAGATTTGCCGCTCATGTGTGCGCAACCGTTTTGCCGGACTGCGTCTGCGCTCATCCTGACGAGTGATGCAATATATGAATTCATGGAAAAAACCTTCTTTACAGCGATAAAATGCAATCGGAAAACCCGGGAGGAATCAATCCTTCGACGAATTGTCGCTGCGGGAAACCGGAATACCGTATGTGCGGAACAGACCGCGGACGTAGCTGCTGTTCTGCATAGTGGACTCGCTCATACGGATGATCGCCTTTGCAAACGGATTCATATTGCGGCCTTCTTTCTTCTATGATTTGTCTATATCATACCATTATTATTTGTGGAAAACAATGGAGTGAACATACAAATAGCACAAAAGAAATATATTATATTTATGCAATATTAATATATTTGAATGGTCTATGGAATGGAGTGAATCAGATTTCACCGCACATGACCGCGGCGAGTGCGTCCTCGGTAGTGCGGTCCCCAAGGGAGATGGCTCCCATGGCTTCCGCGCGGCGGCCGACCGCATAGTGATGCAGATGCACACCGCCTGCGATGCATTGGCTTGTGATATAAACGCGGGTGCCGCTTGCAATGAGCGCGCGCACCTCGCTTTCCAGCCGCACGGGAATGCCGCCTGCACCAAAGGTCTCGAGCATCACTTTGGGATAGCCGTGCAGCGCGGCGAAAAAGGTTGGGTCAAGGTCGGGGGTGAGCTTGACGAGCAGAATATGCGGGTCAAGCGCGGCGGGAGCGGTCTGCGCGGGCGGCGCAGCAGGAACATCCCAGCGTACTTTGCCGTCTGAACCGACCGTGCCGAGCGGTGGCATGCCCGCCGAAAGAAAGGCGTCGATCTGCGTCGAGTGGAATTTGACCACGCGGTTGCCCGCGAGGATTTTACCGCTCAGCACCGCAACCACACCGGCGTGTCCGTCGGCTGCGACCCGACAGGCATCCAGCAGATTGCACGGAGCATCCGAATCCGGCGCTCCCATAGGCAGCATCGAGCCGGTTAGCACGACTGGTTTGGCAAGGTCGGCCAGTAGGTGGTAGAGCAAAGCGGCAGTATACGCTAACGTATCTGTGCCGTGGGCGATGACAAAGCCGTCGTACCGTTCGGCGTCACGCCGCACCGCTTGCGCGATATTCAGCCGATCTCCCGCGGTCATGTCGGTGGAGTCCAACTGCATCAGGTCGCGCACGTCCACTGTACAAAAGTCGTGCAGCTTCGGCACAAAGTCCACAAGCTCCGCGCCGCTCAGCGCGGGTGACAGACCATTTTCGGTTTCGCGGCAGGCGATGGTCCCGCCAGTGGCAAGCAGAAGCAATTTTTTCATCGGATGATCTCCTTTCACGCCGTCAGGCGCACATGGAATAGAAAAAACCTGCAATCGCAGGCTTCTTTGTCGGGTGTTCAGCTTTGCGCGGCCGGCCTGCTCGATGGAAGCGGTATTCCTTTATCGGCGGCTATTGATCGCTTTCCGCAATAATCGCAATAATATCCTCGCGTAAGAGCGGGCGTGGGTCGACGCGGAACAGGCCGCCCATTGTGTCAATGGCGTTATCCGCAATTTTGCCGAAATCCTCCGGCCGCACGCCGTAGCCTGACAGGCGAAGTGTGCTGACGTTGCAGCGCTTTTGCAGGTCGGCAAGCGCCGCGATAAAGTCCTGCGGTTTTTGCGCGTCCGCATGACCAAGCGACGGGCGATGGCAACCGGTTTGTCGCCAGAGGACTTGAAAAAGCGGCTCCAATATGCTTTGGAAATCATAATCAGGCCGATGCCGTGCAGCTGGACAGCATTTCAGCAAAGCTTGTCAAAGTGTTTGCCAGCACGACATCGGCACGCGCGTCGTCGTTGCCGCCTTCGTGCACGGCAGTCGCAAGAGAACGCCCAATCAATTCAATTGCCTTGAGCGAAAACATTTCGCCAGTGCGTCGGCTACCTTGGCGGCATAGCCCAGACGAGTGGTGGAAGTACCGCCGGTGATAATCAGACCGCGGCCCTCCGGCAGACGGGCGCGCGCCAGTTTTTGAACCGAGCGGGGACCGAAAAACAGGCGGGTCGGCATATAAAGGCTGAACATGCCCATTCTGCTTGTACCGCTTTTGAAAAAAGGGGGTCGAAATGACCCCCCGAACAGCGTTCTCGATACGATATCTGCGTTGGATACAAAATGCACCCAACAATACCATTATAGCAAATTCATCTATTCTTGAAAAGAGGGAAAACGCTGAAAGAGAAGCATATCTTTTGTGCAATATGAATATGAAAAAACGAAAAACAACGCTTGACGTTATGCAAGATTGATGATATTATAATGTCACAGAAAAGATAAGGGCAAACACCAAAGGGAAAGTAAAGCAGGGGCTTTACAAAAAGGCGAAACCCATTCTTATTCTGAGGGGATTGGCGTATAGCCAAATAGAACCGGAGAAAGAGGTGAGTCCAATGGTAACAGAAGAGACATCCTATTCGTTCGCGGGACTCGCCGCGACGCTGTAACCGAAACGATCAAGGTGATAGCTATAGAAATGAGCGAGTTCCAGATAATTCAAACGAACCGCCTGAAAAGCGCGATCGACTTCTCAATGAAGTAAGGAACGGCACCTGTGAGGAAGCTATCCTCGTACTATCCACCCGTGCAACATACTGACGATGCAAGTGGATCGAGGCAGCAGGAAAGTAAGGTTCGCGCAGGAAAGAACCCTGAATTTGATGCGTTGGCGAATGAAAAAGAATCCGTAGCGATGCCTGCCAAACCAAAAATAGTGCGCATCCAATGGCCGATGGGCATACTGATGAGTATGATGCCGCAAAAGCGAGCCAGAGCACAAGATTGAGATGATATCAAAACTTGCTGAAAGTGGTTCGGGTAAGCAGGAATAGAATCGAACGATCACCCGCCGAGTAAGAGACGCATCGACAAATTGAGATAGAGTTCCCGAATGTAGGAATGGTAAACGACCCAAAATATTCATTACCAAACGAACCGCAGTCGGGTGACTCCCGTGAACGATAGGATAGAAGTTCCTGTAAAAGGCGGGAAAGAGAAGCAGTCGGTCGAAGATATCAGTTTGTATCGTAACAAGCCGGGCTTTTGACTTTCAGAATAGGGGAAAAGCATCGCCGGTCAAAATGGATAGCTTCATAAAACTGCGAAAACGGGCTGGAGCATGGTTTCATTCCGGTGCGGATGGCAAACGCCGTGGCAGGATAACGGAAGGGGAATCAATAGAATCCGTCCGTGCAGAAAAAATAAATACAGCGGGAAACATCCTGCTGGGAAAAGAGAATCTATGGAAATTTGGAAGTAAAAGGCCTCGTCTGGTGACGGGGCCTTTGTTATTGCGTCAGGATTCGGGCGTTTTTCCTATCATGTCATACAGCGCATCGAGCGCGTCGGAAAGCGTTCCGACGGCATCGATCAGACCGATATCAACTGCTTGCTTGCCCGAAATGACTGTGCCGACATCCGCGGTCAGCTGACCGGTTTCGCGCATCAGCTTCTGAAGCTGCGCGGCGGTGATGTGCGAATGTCCGGTGATGAAATCCACAATCCGCTCCTGAATTTTAGAAAGATATTCAAACGCCTGCGGCACAGCGATAATCGTACCATTCATGCGCACAGGATGGATGGTCATTGCGGCTGAAGCGGCAATAAAACTCTTTTTTGCCGCGACTGCTAACGGAACACCGATGGAGTGACCGCCGCCCAGCACAAGAGAGACGGTCGGCTTGGTCATGCCTGCAATCAGCTCGGCAATGGCAAGACCCGCTTCCACATCACCGCCCACCGTGTTGAGAAGGATCAGCATGCCGTCGATTTCCTCGGCCTGCTCGACCGCGGTGATTTGCGGAATCAGGTGCTCGTATTTGGTTGTCTTGTTTTGCGCGGGAAGTTCCATGTGCCCTTCAATTTGGCCGACGATGGTAATGCAGTGCACCGTGCCGCGTGAAGTCTTAGCCGTGATAGAGCCGGTTTCGGCAATGTTGTTTTCCTCCGGCGCCTGAATGGTTGGATTTTCCTCTGCCATATTGCTCCTCCTTTTATGCACAAGTATCCTCGGATTCAGTTTGCCGCGCTGTGTGCCGAATTATCCCCTGATGGATCTTTCCACAGGCAATATTACAATCCGTAAACAGCTTCCCCACGGAATTAGGGTGCTTGTGGGGTCAATTACTGAAAGTTATCCACTTTGTACACAGGGTTATCCCCAGAGGGGCTGTGGAAAGTTCTGTGTATAAAGTGGATTTCTTGACGGATGCACGGGAAATACAAGCATAGAGTTTCATTATGGAAACATGTAGGTTTGTCAAACATATTGGACAGAGAACTCTAAGGGAGAAAACCAACCTAGAGGCCTCATGGGAAAGTTGTTGGAGTGGCGATTATGGATAGCGAGCTGCTTGGCG